>JAHCKI010000099.1 GCA_026125865.1 Rhodospirillales bacterium | reverse complement strand
GTGTCTCCTCCCGGACCCATGGTGTACTGCCAATGCACGTTTCGTCGTCCGGCTGCGATCCAGTCGGGTCGATAAGCCCTTTTTTGGGTCCGTTTAAGGGTATCAGCGGCCGATCACCCCCGCAACTGACCGAAGGTCGCATGAACAGAAAAAGAACCACTTGCCGAGCGACATCAAATCGGACGCTGCTCGGCCCGGAACCCGGCACCACGGCGGCCAGGCTATTCGGAATGCCAGCCACAACGAGCAACCATAAGGAGAAATGACGCGAGGTGATATTCGCCCGTATTTGTTTCATTTCTTGCAGATTTTGGGGCGGTTTGCCACGGATTTACACAGCGAAAATAGGAGTAAGTTCCTGACAATGCGGCGAATGTGTAAAAATACGCGCGAAACATGTATGAATTTGTATGCAAATGTATGCAGAAATGGCTTTAACGTGTTGAATTTGTTAATATCTACTAATGGTGAAAATATACCAAACAAAATACCCGTATGTGGATAGGAATCGTGCCCCCCTGGCGAGCGCAATTCCCGGCCGGCGCACATCCCATCACAATCCTGGCCAGTCTACCATCAACGATGAAAAAGAACAAGACAAGAACATAGACCGTGATGGCAAGTCCGTCAAGACGTCCGTTCGAGCGCGCTCGCGGATGAGCCTCAGCGAAATCCGCCGGAAAAAGGTGCCATTCCACATTTTTCAGGAGTTTGTTGTTTTGCCTGCGTTCCGGAGCCGTCCCTCGCGCTTCCCGGTCATGGCCGCAGGGGTTCTGTTGGCAAGGCTCGCGCAGCGACCGCCGCAGGCGGCTTGGCCTTGCGGACAGGTTCCCGGCGTCCATAGGGAAGGGTGAGCGAGGGACCGGCGGAGGGCACGGTAAAACCCGCCTGCTTTCTGGTGAGTCCTGAGCAAAACGGACAACGAATGGCGCCATTGTTCATTTTTCCAACGGGTGACTGCGCCGCTAAATTAGGAATGACACCTTTTTTTCCCCAGGCGCGACTGCAATCTGTCAAGCCGGATGAGGCGCCGGCCGAGGCGTATTCGCTATTACGGTCGATGAAGGCGGTGAGGTGGATGACACGGTCGGACGTAGCGGTCTTCATCCGATAAGATCGCCGAAGCTGGCGATGAAAGTTCCAACTATGGCCATCCTCGGCCCTGAGGAAGCGGCAACGAGGTCCAAGTCGCTATTCCGGTCAGCCTCATCTTCGTATGTATCGCCAGCGAGCCCCCAGTCTTCGTTTCGGGATTCGTACATCACTCCTCGCACCCCCAACCGCACGAATCGACGCGCACTCATCATCGCACCTGCAAACACCATCAATCCGCCCGACCTCTGAAACCAGCTCCAATCCGCAAGCTCATAACTCGCTAAAATTCCAGACGACGCGGCCAATGTGAATACGGCACACCAAAGGGGCACTGCCGATAAGAATGACGACCAAGCTACTCCAAAGGAGCTGTAACAGCGTTCTTGCCTCAGATACAGTCCAAGAAGCGTCTCAGCTTCGCATGGGGAGAGATCTTGGCGGTTTCGCCTGAAAGAATATAGAGCCCGCTGTTTTGCTGTATGGTGACCTGCGCCGCCCTCTCGTGCTCTACGGTATTCATCCAGCGCTGCATCGCGCCCTATTGAGATTGCAGAGTTTTCTGCCACCATGGGAACCGTCGAGTTAAGTTCGGTTCCCATCATAGCTGTGTGAGAAAGAATGAAAAACCCCGCCCGAGAAAATGGGAAATAGGGTCATTCTCATTTTTTTGATCGTAAGGGTGGGCGGTCCTTTCTTGGAAAAATGGAATCTTCCTTCTTTTTGCAGGTGTTTGTTGTTTTGCCTGCTTTCTGGTGAGTCTGGAGCGACCGAAAGGATCATGGTTGTGCGCCTCCTTTGTTGGCGCGAGGTGTGGCTTGACAGGGTGAGTGTCCAAGCGTAAGTTCTTGTATTGTTCTTTTTCATTGTTGAATACGTCAGGGGGTCGGCGATCCGCGATGTCTCAAGCGAGGTTTTTCTGGCTCCGTGGCTTTGTGCGTCCGCCAAGGTGACGGCGTCGGTGTCGGCGACGGTCATCACCGCCATGCGGCAACACCTCGCCATCCTCGACGCGATGATGGCCTCGACGCGACAATGGCCAGGGGCGAGGCATGAGACGGCAACAAAACCCCTCGGCGGTTGCCGATGCCGGTTCCGCGTAAATCGTCGAGAAAACACCGTTCTACTACCGACGCGCGCAACGTTCTCCGCCGAAAGATAGCAGCTCCACCGCTGCCGGCACGCCCATTACGCGCAATTTACGGAGGAAAAATACGCTTATAATTGAATTCATAAATATCAATGTGTTGCGATCGTTTTTGCATACATTTCCATACAAATGAGCACTTTTTGCACGTGGAATTTGACACAAAATGTGCGTTATCAATGCTTTATGCCCGTTTAGCGCGGTACAAACCGTGTCAAAAACGTGAAAAATCGCGAACAAATGAGTCGAGTATGGTTGATTAATGCATGTCGTATTTCTCTTTATGGTTAAGTTTCTTGGCGTGGCCGCGGTCCCTCGCTTGCGCAATCATCGGTTGTTTTTTGCGGCGATGGCGAGCACCCCGTCCCAAAAAGCGCGCCCGTCACAACAAGCATCAAAACAAGTGCCGGGGGATGGCGTTGGTGAAGGCGTCGATGGTGTTGGCGGGGCGGCCGAAGAGGTGGCCTTGGACGTATTGCACGCCGCAGTCGCGGACGAAATCGAGGCCTGCTTCGTCTTCGATCATTTCGGCGATGGTCGCAATGCCCAGTTCGCCGCAGAGGCTGACCAGCGCCTTCAAGAACGCTTTTCCGGTCCGCTCCTTGCGCGCGTTGTTGAGGGAATGGCCATCCAGCTTGACGATGTCCACTTCCAGGCGGGACAGATACCTGAAATTGGCGGCACCCGAGCCGAAATCGTCGAGGCAGACCGGAAATCCCAGTTCGCGGAGCCGGCGAATGAAGGTGTTGGCGGGCCCGAGGCGCTCCATGCGCACCGATTCGGTGATTTCGAACATCAGGCGTCCACGCAGCCAGGGATTGGCCGCGAGGATGCCGTCAAGACGCGCCAGGTACGACAGCGACCCCACCGACATGCCGGACATATTGACGGCAACGGAGGCGGCGTCCCGGTTTTGCCGGCCGGCCAGCCAGCCGATGGCCTTTCTTGCCATGGCCAGGTCGAAATCGGCGATCAGGCCGGTGTCCTCGGCGAACGTTATCTGCTCATAGGCGCTGCGTACGCCCGAGTGTGCCGGAAATCGGGCCAGCGCTTCATAATGATGGATGGCACCCGTCGCCACGTCGACGATCGGCTGAAACGCAATGGTGAAATCGCCTGTCGTGATGGTCCCTTCGAACAGGCGCGATGCCTCGACGGACTTGCCGGCTTGCTGCGAGAGCCTGATCGGCGAGGCTTGCGCCGCCAACTCGCCGAGAGGGTCATGCCTGAACCGATTGGTCGTGTAGCGGAGGCCCTTGGCGATGAGGTCCGGCGACATGCCGTCGTCGTCGATGTCCACGGTCATGGCTTCGACCGTGCAATCAGCGCCGAAGGGAACGGTGTCGCGGATCAGTTTCTCGAGGCGCTTCCGGACAAGCTCGACCGTAAGAGAGGCGTTGTGGAGAAACGCATAGCGGTCACCGTGAACCCGGCCGGCGGTGTCCGCGTCCAGGGAACCGGCGCGAAGGCAACCGCCCACGGCTTCGAGGAACTGCTGTTCCGAACCGGGATCCAGATACTCGCGGAGCGCGTCGTATCCATGCAGCCCGATCAGCGTCATGCGCGACCTCAGGGCCCGGTTGGACGTATTCTCGGCAATGCGCCGGAAGGCCACGTCGAGGAACGCATTGGCTTCGAACAGGCCCGTGTCCTCATCGCGTGACAGGCCAGCTTGATTGTCCCCCCAATGGACCGGCCGGTAGCGGCGAAATGCGAGAAAGCAGCTACTCGCGTCTCTTTCCAGGCGATAGGCGGCGAACGCCAGGCGCGCCGACGGCCCTTTGGCGCCGGTCAGCCGTATGGTCGCGTCCTCCACATGCCCGCTGCGCCAAGCTGTTTCGAGCAGGCGGCGAAATTGTTTCAGGTCCTCGGGTGCGGCAATGCTGTCTATGGGCCGGCCGTACAGTTCTTCGGGGGCCTGACCCAGCAGCGATTCCGCCGCTCCCTCCGCCAGCACCAGGCGGCCGCTGAGGTCCACTTCCAGAACCAGTTCGGCCCAACAGAACGCCAGAGACAAAAAGCGCTCCCGCTCGATTCCCGTCGGCGGAAACGGCCGCGATTGATCAAGCATGGGCGCTACGCCTCATTTCGCCCCCGCGAACACACCAACACCGTGACCGCGTGGATTTCCGAGGCGATGGCCCGGAAAACGGAGAAAGCGGCCGACCTCGCTTCCAGCGTACAACGCTCCATCCTTTGTCTTGTGTATTGCCTTTGCCCTGTCCATCGCGCCGGCGATTGTGAGACGCAACCAGGATTCAACCTTGTCATCTCGCTTCTGTCCGCACAGATATATGACACGATGACTGGGACCGACACCACGGAAAAAGCCTGTACGCACCCGCCGCGCGAAACCGCGACGCTGCGTAACGCGACAGCCTGGATATTCGATCTAGATAACACACTTTATTCATCGAAATTCAACCTTTTCGATCAAATTGATGATCGCATGCGATCATACATCGCGGCTTTTCTCGGCCTTGCCGTCGACGACGCCTATCGGCTGCAAAAGCGGTATTTCCGCGAATTCGGTACCTCGCTGCGCGGACTCATGCACCTTCACGACATGGACCCGAAGCCGTTTCTCGAGTGCGTCCACGACATCGATCTATCGGTTCTGCCCCCCAGTCCGGAACTGGGCGCGGCGCTGGCGCGCCTGCCGGGGCGCAAAATCATTCATACCAACGCCTCGATTCGCCATGCCGAGCGGGTGACCGAGCGCCTCGGCGTCGCTCACCATTTCGACTCCGTATTCGGCATCGTCGAGGCCAACTATCAACCCAAACCGGAACCCGTCGCCTACGACATGGTCGTCCAACGCTTCGACCTCGATCCGCGCACGACGGTGATGGTCGAGGACATGGCGCGCAACCTGGCGCCGGCCGCCCGCCTGGGCATGACCACGGTGTGGGTGCGAACCGACACGGCGTACGGCAACGAGGGCGCCGACGAAGCATGCATCGACCACGAAACCGACGATCTCGCGGCGTGGTTGCAGGGTGTCGTCGACGGTTGAATGACATGTGTCCGCACGTCGAGCATTGACAGCCTTCGGGCCCTTGCGCATGGTCTCGCCGAAATTTTTAGATTGTGAACGGTGTCTGAAAATATGACGACTGAACTCCAAAAAACCATTGATGCGGCCTGGGACGTCAGAGACACGATCGGCTTCGAAACGAAAGGAACCGTTCGCGACGCCGTCGACGAAGCGCTGCGACTCCTCGACAGTGGCGCGGCGCGGGTCGCCGAGAAAACCGACGACGGATGGCGGGTCAACCAGTGGCTCAAGAAGGCGGTGCTGTTGTCGTTCCGCCTCAACGACATGACCCCCATAGCCGGCGGTCCCGGCGGAGCTTCATGGTTCGACAAGGTGCCGTCCAAGTTCGCGGGGTGGGACGACACCCGGTTTCGCGCTGCCGGTTTTCGCGCCGTTCCCAATTGTACCGTTCGCCACTCGGCCTTCATCGCGCCCGGCGCCGTCCTGATGCCGTGCTTCGTCAACCTGGGGGCGTACGTTGGCGAGGGCGCCATGATCGATACCTGGTCGACGGTCGGCTCCTGCGCCCAAATCGGCCGCAACTGCCACATTTCCGGCGGCGCGGGTATCGGCGGCGTGCTGGAACCATTGCAGGCGGACCCCGTCATCATCGAAGACAACTGTTTCATCGGCGCGCGCGCGGAAGTAGCGGAGGGCGTCCGCGTCGGCGAGGGCTCGGTGCTGTCCATGGGTGTCTACATCGGGGCGTCGACCCGGATCGTCGACCGCACCACGGGCGAGATTCATTATGGAAAAGTGCCGCCGTACTCGGTCGTCGTTTCGGGCACCATGCCCGGCGCGGCGTTTCCCGACGGACGGCCCGGCCCCGGCCTCTATTGTGCGGTCATCGTCAAGCGGGTCGACGAGAAGACGCGCTCGAAAACGTCCATCAACGAACTGCTTCGAGACTGACCGTCGTCTCGCCTGAAAGGGCAGGAACAACCGTGCACATCGATGCGCTGGAACTCGGACGTGATCTGATACGCTGTCCGAGCATCACGCCCTTTGACGCCGGAGCGCTCGACGTCCTGCGCGACGCCCTTGAACCCCTCGGCTTCACGTGCGCCCGCCTGGTGTTCTCGGATGACCGTTCGGCGGATGTCGCCAATCTCTATGCGCGCCTGGGAGATGATCAGCCCAACTTCTGTTTCGCGGGACATACCGACGTGGTGCCGGTCGGCGATGAAAAGGCTTGGACGGTTGACCCGTTCGCCGCCGAGATCCGCGATGGGCGACTGTATGGGCGCGGCGCGTCCGACATGAAGGCGGCAATCGCCTGCTTCGCCGCTGCCGTCTCCCGTTTCCTCGCACGGCGCGACCAATCGCTCAACGGGTCGATCAGTTTCCTCATCACCGGGGACGAGGAAGGGCCGGCGATCAACGGCACGGTGAAGGTTCTCGACTGGTTGCGCCGGCGCGGCGAAGTGCTCGATGCTTGCCTGGTCGGCGAGCCGACGAACCCCTCGACGCTGGGCGAAATGATCAAGATCGGGCGGCGGGGCAGCCTCAATTTCGCGTTGACCATGCATGGTATACAAGGGCACGCGGCCTATCCGCATTTGGCCGACAACCCCATTCCGCGGCTTATCCGCGCCTTGGGGGCCATGGTGGAAACGCCGCTGGATGAGGGAACGGCGCACTTCGATCCTTCGGTTTTGACCGTCACCAGCATCGATGTGGGCAATAAAGCGACCAATGTCATACCCGCCACCGCCAAGGCGCTGTTCAACATACGCTTCAACGACCTCCACACCCCGGAAAGCCTGACGGCATGGGTTCGGGCCCGATGCGAGGACACCAACGGGCGGTTCGATTTGGAAACCGAAGGCTCGGGCTCGGCGTTCCTGTGCCCGCCGGGCCATTTGAGCGATGTTGTCGTCCGCGCCGTCGAACAAGTGACCGGGATCAGGCCGGTGCTCAGCACCTCCGGCGGCACCTCGGACGCCCGTTTCATTAAAAACGCCTGTCCGGTGTGCGAATTCGGCATGCCGGGAGAAACCGCCCACAAGGTCGACGAGAACGTCGCCGTATCCGACATTCAACGCCTGACCGAAATCTACGAAGCCGTCCTCGACGGTTTCTTCGCGGCCCCGGCATGTCGACAATCCTGAACGAAGCGACGGCGTCGCTGCTGGGCGCCTATCGTCTGGCGCATTTCGACCCGCGCGGGATGAGCTGTTTCAACACGTCTGTCGAAGGCGTCTGGCGCTCTTTCTTGGCGGCGGTAATCGTCGCACCGCTGTTCGCCGTCCTTCTTGCCGTGGTGTACCCAACGATGGACCCGGCGCCGGATGTCGCGCGGTTCGTCATTGTCGAAATCGAAGGCTACGTCGTCTCGTGGGTCGCTTACCCGTTGGTCATCGCATGGATGACACAGCGGCTCGGATGTTGGGATCGATTTGCCGCGTACATCGTCGCCTATAACTGGGCCACGGTATTCGCCAACCTGGTGACCATTACCATCAATATCGCCCGCATCGGCGAACTGGTACCGGCCGAAGCGGGCGACCTTCTGTGGTTGGTCGGCATCACACTCGTTCTTGTCTACCTGTGGTTCGTCGCCCGCACTGCCCTGGCGATCAGCGCGTTGGCGGCGGCCGGCATCATTGCCGTCGATCTGTTTTTGAGCATCGTCATTGGCATGACGGTCTCCCGCCTGCACTGGCCGCTATAATCGATTTGGGCTCTCTTGATCGTCGACGGCCCCATACTCAACAGCGACAAGATAGAGTCCTTCCGGGGGCGCCGTCGGACCGCCTCGGGATCGGTCGCACGCCTTGAGCGCCTCCTCCACATCCGCCGCGGTCCACTTTCCCA
>JAHCKI010000098.1 GCA_026125865.1 Rhodospirillales bacterium | reverse complement strand
CCTCGCTGCTGAGAAAGCGGAGAAAGACGAATCGGAAGCCAAACGATGAAAGGCATTGTTCTCGCGGGCGGGGAGGGGACTCGCCTTTACCCCATGACGAAGTCCATCAGCAAGCAGATCATACCCATCTACGACAAGCCGATGATCTACTATCCGTTGTCGGTGCTCATGTTGGCGGGAATCCGGGACATCCTCGTCATTTCCACGCCCGCCCACCTGCCTTTGTTCCAAGAACTCTTGGGTGACGGCGGTCATTGGGGGATAAGGCTTTCCTACACCGCCCAAGCCCGGCCCGAGGGGTTGGCGCAGGCGTTCATTCTCGGCCGCGATTTCGTTGGCGACGACCCCTGTGCCCTCGTTCTTGGCGACAACATTTATTATGGACACGGCTTGAGTACGTTGTTGCAACGCGCCGGCAGGCAGACGCGCGGCGCGACCATTTTCCTCTATCATGTGCGCGATCCCGAACGTTACGGGGTGGCGGAACTGGACACATCGGGTCGCGTGGTATCGATCGAGGAAAAACCGGCGGTCCCGCGCTCCCATTGGGCCGTCACCGGCCTCTATTTCTACGACAATGACGTGATTGGCATCGCCGAATCGCTGAAACCGTCGGCGCGCGGCGAACTGGAAATAACTGACGTCAATCGCGCATACCTTGCCCGCGGCGACCTCAACGTCGAGATGATGGGACGGGGTTATGCTTGGCTCGACACCGGCACACCGGCGACGCTGTTGCAGGCGGGTGAGTTCGTCCGCACCATCGAAGAACGCCAGAGCTTCAAGATCGCCTGCCCGGAAGAAATCGCTTACCGCATGGGATTTATCGATCGCGAACAGCTCTCCCGGTTGGCCGAGACCCTGAAAGGGGCGAGCTATGGCGCCTATTTGCGGAGTCTAATCGAGTAAGGTGCACGATTGCGGCTTGCCATGAAAAGAGAAAAGGCCGCAAAATTTGACGATATCAACGGTCGTGGCCTTAGCCATGGTATTCCATCACAAATGCATCGCCGCCTTGGGCGTGGCTATGTTCGCAGCGACGCTTGTTGCCGGGAGCAATTCTGCGTTCGCCGGCGAAGCGGATGTGCTGGCGGCGAATGCGGTGCGGGAGGAGGGGGGGACCTATCGTTTCGATGTGACCGTACGTCATGACGATACAGGCTGGGAACACTACGCCGACCGCTTCGAGGTGCTTGCCCCCGACGGCACGGTCCTTGGGACACGGATTCTCCACCATCCCCATGTGGAGGAACAACCGTTCACGCGCTCACTGACGAGAGTCATGGTGCCCGCCGACCTCAAACAAGTAAGAATTCGCGCCGGCGACAGCGTCCACGGTACCGGCGGCGCCGAAGTCACCATCCAACTCCCCTCCCATTGAGCACGCCTCGTTTCGCTGCCTCAATGCAAGTCACCATGCCAAACAAGCCATTGAGCACGCTTGAATTTATCATACTGTTCTCGGCGATCCAGGCCCTGACCGCGATCAGCATCGACGCAGTACTTCCGGCTCTGCTGAACATCGGACAGGAATTCAAGCTCACGGATTCCAACGATACTCAGTTCGTGGTCTCCATGTTCATTCTGGGAATGGTGTTGGGAGAACTGATCTTCGGCCCCTTGTCCGACGCCATCGGACGCAAGAAGACGATATTGCTCGGATTGCTCATCTACGCGGTGAGCACGGTCGTCGCCATGACGGCGTTTTCCTTCGAGCAGATCCTGATTGCACGGATCGTTCAGGGGATCGGCGTCGCAGCGCCAAAGACCACATCGCGTGCGCTCATTCGAGATCAGTTCGAAGGCGAGGCCATGGCGCGGATCATGTCGTTCATTTTCATGGTTTTTATCCTGGCGCCCATGTGCGCACCGGCCATGGGGCAACTATTGGTGAAAATGGCGGGGTGGCGGGCGATCTTCTCGTTCTATCTGTTGTGGACGGCGGTCATTGCCGTCTGGCTGGTTTGGCGGCAACCGGAAACACTGCACCCGGAGCGCCGCATACCGCTTTCCATCCGTTCGCTGTTCTGGAACACATCCCTGGTCGTCAGGCACCCGAGGGTGATGGCCTATACGTTGGCCGCAGGCCTCATATTCGGCGCCTTGTTGATTTATCTGGGAACCGCGCAAGCGATGTTTCTCGATCTCTACGACATCGCCGACACTTTTCCGATGTACTTCGCGGTCCTGGCGTTCGCCATCGGGATGGCCGCGTTTCTGAATTCTCAGTTCGTTGTTCGCATCGGCATGCACCGGCTGTCGGTCGTCGCGCTTTCCGGCTTGGTCCTGTTCAGTTTCATCTTGTTGGTGACGGCGTTGATCATTTCCGATGCACCGCCGTTCGGGTTCTTCATGACTTCATGCTTCCTCATGTTCCTTTGCGTCGGATGTTTGTTCGGCAATCTGAATGCCCTGGCGATGCAATCATTGGGGCGCGTCGCGGGATTGGGGGCATCGCTGGTGGCGGCCATTTCGAGCCTTGTGGCGGTCGCCTTGGCTGTCCCTGTTGGACGCTTGTACAACCAAACCGTCATCCCCTTTGCGTCGGGGTTCATGATCGCCGGCATTCTGGCTATCGCCTTGCTCGCCCTGGCGAAAAGGTCGCACGCCACGCCGATCTAAGGCTCTAAAAACACCCGGCGATGAAGTTACCTGCGTCGATGTAGATGACGACAAAGGCGCTGTGGACGACGCGCACCAAATCGAGCGCGGCGGCGCGAAGGCCCGGCGACACCGTCAAAGCGATAGCCGGAACACCGAACACCAAACTGGCAATGACCACAGGGCGACGCATGGCGCCAGGATATCCATGGTGCCATCGCCGGTCCAAGCGTTGCGTCAAAAAAACCATCGTTCGAACTTATCAACACATATATATTGTAGTATACATATATATTACATTTCAATAGTGATAATTCACCATTGACACGGATATCTTTTGTGTAAAAATAAGGTGTGCCGCTGGATTTGAGGGCGGCGTTTCCGGAGCAAAACGATGAATGCACAGGTGGTGACAGCCAACCGCCTCGCCGACGGGCAGGTCGTCTACTTCACAAGCCAAGGCGGGTGGTCCGAGACTATTGCGGATGGGGCCGTCGCCCATGACAAGGACTCCGCCACGGCGTTGCTGCTGCGCGCCGAAAGGGCGGTGGCGGAGCAGGTTGTCGTCGAGCCCTACCTGATCCAGGTGACCCACAAAGATGATGGTGACATTCTGCCGGTGCGCTATCGCGAGGCCATACGCGCGCTGGGACCGTCGGTCCGTCCGGATATCGTGACGGATCGTTCCGGTCGATCGATCACCACCCATTTCGGGAATTCATGATGTACCGCTACGACGAATTCGATCGGACGTTGGTGGAGGAACGGGTCGCCCAGTTCCGCGACCAGGTGAGCCGGCGCCTGTCGGGGGAACTGAGCGAGGACGAGTTCAAGCCGCTCCGGCTGATGAATGGTGTCTATCTTCAGCTCCACGCCTACATGCTGCGGGTGGCCATTCCCTATGGCACCCTATCGTCGCGGCAGATGCGGCGACTGGCCCATGTGGCGCGCCGCTACGACCGTGGTTATGGTCACTTCACCACCCGTCAGAACATCCAGTACAACTGGCCGTCTTTGGCCGAACTGCCCGACCTGCTGATGGATCTGGCGGATGTGGAAATGCACGCGATCCAGACCAGCGGCAACTGCATTCGCAACGTGACCGCCGATCACTTTGCCGGCGCGGCAGCCGACGAGATCGAGGATCCGCGCATTTACGCCGAAATCGTCCGCCAATGGTCCAGCCTGCACCCCGAGTTTTCTTTTCTGCCGCGCAAATTCAAAATCGCCGTTACCGGCGCGCCGAGCGATCGCGCCGCCATCGCGGTACACGATATCGGGCTGCGCATGGTCAGGAACGATGCCGGCGAGATAGGTTTCGAGGTGATGGTCGGAGGCGGGCAGGGGCGTACGCCGATGATCGCCAAAACCGTCCGCGCCTTTTTGCCGAAACAGTACTTGTTGTCCTATCTGGAAGCCATCCTGCGCGTCTACAACCAGTTCGGCAGGCGTGACAACATGTTCAAAGCGCGCATCAAAATTCTCGTGCACGAGATTGGTATTGAAAAATTTTCCGGTTTGGTTGAGGAAGAATGGGAGCAGGTCCGCGACGAGTTGGTCGACCTGCCGCCGGGCGAGTTGGAGCGTATCCGGGCCTACTTCCGGCCGCCGCCGTTCGACCCCCTGCCGGACGTTGATCAAGGGTTCGAAGCCGCCAAAACGGCGACGCCGGCGTTCGCCGCATGGGCGCGCAGCAACCTGTTCCCCCATCGCCAACCGGGCTACGCCATCGTCAATCTATCGCTGAAGCCGGTGGGTGGGGTGCCCGGAGACGTCTCTGCCGAGCAAATGGATGCCATCGCCGATCTTGCCGACCAATACAGTTTCGGGGAAATCCGTGTCACCCACGAGCAGAACCTGATCCTGCCTCACGTACGGCAAGAAGACCTGTTCGCTTTGTGGCAAGCCTTGGAGGCCCAGGGTCTGGCGACCGCCAATATCGGGCTGGTCAGCGACATCATCGCCTGCCCCGGCATGGACTATTGCGCCCTGGCGACTGCTCGCTCGATCCCGGTGGCGCAGCGGATTTCGACGCGTTTTGCCGAAACCGAGCGCGCGCACGACATCGGCGATCTGAAAATAAAGATTTCCGGCTGCATCAATTCCTGCGGCCATCACCACGTCGGCCACATCGGCATCCTCGGCGTCGATAAGAAAGGCGAGGAGTTCTACCAGATTACACTTGGTGGCGACGCCTCCGAGCACGCCGCCATCGGCGGCTTGATCGGCCCCGCCTTCGCCTCGGACGAGGTTGTGGACGCGGTCGAGACCATCGTTGAAACCTATTTGGCCAACCGCATCAATGGCGAGCATTTCCTCGACACCTACCGCCGTGTCGGCCCTTCGCCATTCAAGGAGAAACTCTATGCCGCTCATTAAGAACGGACACGTCACAACCGACCCTTGGATCACGATCCCCGACGACATGCCGGTGCCGGCCAATGGCCAGGTGATTGTCTCGCTGGAGCGTTGGCGCGCCGACGGCGCGGAGCTTAAGGCCCGCGGCGAGCCTGTCGGTGTTCGTCTGTCTAGTTCCCAGTTGGCGCCGGAGATCGCAAACGATCTCTCGCATCTGGCGTTGATCGCCATCGAGTTCCCCAGCTTCCGCGACGGCCGCGCCTATTCGACGGCGCGGCTTCTGCGCCAGCGGTATGGTTTTAGGGGCGAGTTGCGCGCCGTCGGCAACGTTCTGCGCGATCAGTTCATGTTCATGCATCGTTGCGGCTTCGATGCTTTCGAGATCAACAAGTCCGATGACGCCGCGGCTTGGCACAAGGCCATGTGCGAAATCTCGGTGTGGTATCAAACCGCTGTCGACGTCCGCGCCTCGGTGGTGCGTCGCCGTCATTACGGGGTAGCGGCGGAATGAGCGGCGCCGGCGCCGCGGCCCTCAGGTGGGACGAATCCGAACCGCATCAAGTGTTGGCGGAACGGGTAGGGGATCTGCTTCGGCGTTATGGGAGCGCCGATGCCCAGGTGTTGCTGACAGCCATGATCCGGCGCGAGTTTCGTGGGCGCATTGCCCTCGTCTCCTCGTTTGGCGCAGAGGCGGCTGTCCTCCTGCACATGGTGGCGCAAATCGACCCGGCGACACCGGTCGTCTTCCTCAATACCGGCAAGATGTTCGGTGAGACCCTACGCTACCGCGACACGCTTGTGGAACGCCTGGGGCTATCTGATGTCCACACCGTCACCCCGGACCCGCAACGAATCGCCGACTTGGATGGGGACGGCGTGCTGTGGTACGGCAATTCCGATATGTGCTGCTACATCCGCAAGGTGGAGCCGCTGCGGCGCGCACTCGTCGGTTTCGACGCCCAGATTTCAGGACGCAAGGGGTACCACGGCGGCGCGCGTAAGGGATTGCCGGTGATCGAGGCGGATTCCGAGGGCCGCGTTAAGCTCAATCCCCTTGCCGGCTGGTCCCCGGACGACATAAACGCCTATTTCGAGGTCCACGACCTGCCGCGACACCCGCTGGTCGAGGACGGCTTTCTATCCGTCGGTTGCATGCCGTGCACCGACCGGGTGCGCCCGGGCGAGGACGTACGCGCCGGCCGCTGGCGTGGCAGCGAAAAAACCGAATGCGGCATTCACCTGCCCATCGGCAAATGGAAAAGCCTCGATAGCGGTATTTGACGGCACTCCCGTATCGAGTGCGGCAATCCATTCACGCTACCAAAAACATCCCTGTCATTGAAAAGAAACCCCGCCAAAAGGCGGGGTCCAGGTTCAATGAAGGTAGGAGCAACTATTCAGGACGAGTAATACATCTGCCACTCGACCGGATGTGGCGTGTGTTCGAAGTTGTATACATCTTCCCACTTGAGGGTGATGTAACCGTCGATCAAGTCGTCGGTGAAGACATCGCCCTTCTTGAGAAAGTCCCGGTCGGCATCGAGAGAGTCCAACGCCTCACGCAAAGAACCGCAAACAGTGGGTACGCCCTGCAGCTCTTCCGGCGGCAGGTCGTAGAGGTTCTTGTCCATCGGATCGCCCGGATGGATCTTGTTTTGGATACCGTCAAGACCGGCCATCAGCATGGCCGCGAAGCCAAGGTAGGGATTGGCGGTGGGATCGGGGAACCGAACCTCGACGCGTTTACCCTTGGGGCTGGTGCTGAACGGGATGCGACATGACGCCGACCGGTTGCGGGCCGAGTAGGCCAGCAGCACGGGCGCTTCGAAGCCCGGGATCAACCGCTTGTAGCTGTTGGTTGATGGGTTTGTGAAAGCATTGATGGCCTTGGCGTGCTTGATAATGCCGCCGATGTAATACAACGCCGTCTCGGACAGGTCCGCGTACCCGGTGCCCGCGAAAGCCGGCTTGCCGTCTTTCCAGATGGACTGGTGGGTGTGCATTCCCGAACCATTGTCGCCGGCCACCGGCTTCGGCATGAAGGTCGCGGTCTTGCCGTAGGTGTGCGCCACCATGTGCGTACAGTATTTGTAGATCTGCACATGGTCGGCGGCGCGCACCAATTCCTGGAAGGTAAGGCCCAGCTCATGCTGGCTCGGCGCGACCTCGTGGTGGTGCTTGTCCATGCTCAGGCCCATTTCCTGCATGACCGAGACCATCTCGGCGCGCAGGTCGTGGGACGCATCCACCGGCGGCACCGGGAAATAGCCGCCCTTGACCGGCGGACGGTGTCCGGCGTTGCCTTCGGCCAGGATGCGGCCGGTCACGTAGGGGCCTTCGTTGGACGAGAATTCATAGAAGCAGTTGTGCATCTCGACGGCGAATCGGACGTCGTCGAAGACGAAGAACTCGGGCTCCGGTCCAAAATAGGCGGTATCGCCGATGCCGGTGGAGGCGAGGTATGTTTGCGCCTTCTTCGCCAGCGAGCGCGGGTCGCGGCCATAGGGCTGCCCGGTCGATGGCTCCATGACGTCGCAGAACAGGATCAGCGCCGGTTGCGCCGCGAATGGATCCATGACCGCGGTGGTGGCATCCGGAATCAGCGCCATATCCGATTCATTGATGGCTTTCCATCCGGCGATGGACGATCCGTCGAACATGATCCCGTCCTCGAAAGAATCGTCGTCGATGAATTCCGATGTCATCGTCAGGTGCTGCCACTTCCCCTTGGGATCGGTGAAGCGCAGGTCGACGAATTTGACTTCCTGTTCCTTCAGGACCCGAAGGACGTCTTCGGGCGTCTTGCAGTCTAAGGACATAAACCCGTTCCCCTCGTATTGACTTGCTGAACGTTGTCTATCTCGAACGTCGGCCGGCTTGGTGCCCGACCGTGTTTGTTCGCGGGTGAATCTGTTGAATGACCGTTGAATGATCGGCTACCGGCCCTCAACGGGCGTTCCGTGACGCTCGCGTTCAGATCGCTTCGATGCCGCGCTCGCCCGTGCGTACTCGTATAGCCTCTTCCACCGTGGAAACAAAGATTTTACCGTCGCCGATCCGCCCGGTTTTCGCGGCGGCGGAGATGGCCTCGATAACCCTCTCCACCATGCCGTCATCGACCACCAATTCCAATTTCACC
>JAHCKI010000097.1 GCA_026125865.1 Rhodospirillales bacterium | reverse complement strand
ATCCTCCGGGGGCTGAAGCCGTATTTCGAATCCCATCATTCCGTCCGCTATACGGGCGAAGCGCTGAGGTCGGCGGTGGAATTGTCGGCGCGGTTCATCAACGACCGCAAGCTGCCTGACAAAGCCATCGACGTGATCGACGAAGTCGGGGCGTCGCGCATGCTGGTACCGCCCCACAAGCGGCGCACCACCGTGACCGTCAAGGATGTGGAGGACGTGGTCGCGAAGATTGCCCGCATCCCGCCCAAGAGCGTGTCCAGCGACGATCGCAAGGTTTTGCAGACCCTCGAACGCGACCTCAAAACCGTTGTATTCGGCCAGGACACGGCCATTGCCACGCTCGCCAGCGCCATCAAACTCGCCCGCGCCGGGCTGCGCGAGGCTGAAAAACCGATCGGCAGTTATCTGTTTTCGGGACCGACGGGTGTCGGCAAGACCGAGGTGGCGCGCCAGCTCGCCCATATTCTGGGGATCGAACTGGTGCGGTTCGATATGTCGGAATACATGGAGAGGCATACGGTATCCCGGCTCATCGGCGCGCCGCCGGGCTACGTGGGGTTCGATCAGGGCGGGCTGCTCACCGACGCCATCGACAAGCAGCCTCATACGGTTCTGTTGCTCGACGAGATCGAGAAGGCGCATCCGGACCTGTTCAACATCCTGTTGCAGGTCATGGACCATGGCAAGCTGACCGACCATAACGGTAAGACCGTGGATTTCCGCAACGTCATCCTGATCATGACCACCAATGCCGGCGCCACCGAGCTGGCCAAACCGGCCATCGGTTTCGAGCGGGAGGCGCGGATGGGGGACGATACCGAAGCGATCGAGCGCATGTTCTCGCCCGAGTTCCGCAATCGCCTCGATGCGATCGTTCCGTTCGCCGGCCTGTCGCCGGAGGTCGTCGGTCTCGTCGTCGATAAGTTCGTGATGCAACTGGAAGCACAGTTGGCCGACCGCCAGGTTACCATCGAACTCACCAGCGAGGCGCGGAAATGGCTGGTGAACAAGGGGTACGACCAGCGTTACGGCGCCCGTCCATTGGCGCGCGTGATCCAGGAGTACATCAAGCGGCCGCTGGCGGAGGAACTGTTGTTCGGACGTCTCGCCAAGGGTGGGTTGGTGCAGGTCAAGGTCGAAGACGGAAAAATCCTGTTCGACTATCCCGATCCAAACGATGCGGGACCGCCGGCGCGGCGACGCAAAGTCAATCAACCGGCGCCCGTGCGGTAAAGCGAATTCGTGCGATCAGGCCGGATAACCTGAACGCACGGTCGTGCTCTAAAAGAACAAACGCTCCATTCAGGGGGTTAAAATGCTGAAGACTTTTCTCCAAGGGATCCGAGTGTTGGATCTCAGCCAATACCTGCCGGGTCCGTTCGCCACCCGCATGTTCGCCGACATGGGCGCGGACGTGGTCAAGGTCGAGCCGCCGGGCGGCGAACCGGGCCGCACCTTGGACACCGGAAAGATGGTCGGCGTCTCGCCCTACTACCGCATCATCAATGCCGGCAAGAGGGTGATCGAATTGGACCTGAAGGACGCCACCGACAAGTCTCGCTTAGAAGCTCTCGTTGGCAAGGCCGATGTTCTTCTTGAATCGTTTCGCCCGGGCGTGCTGGACCGCCTCGGTTTCGGCGAGCGGCGGTTGAAACAGCTCAACCCGGAACTGGTGCACTGCGCCCTATCGGGATGGGGGCAAACCGGGCCGCTGCGACTCACCGCCGGACATGATCTCAACTATGTCGCATTGACCGGAACCTTGGGTGCGACCGGCACCAGTGAGACGCCGGTCATTCCGTTTCCGCCCATGTCCGACCACGCGGGCGCCCTGATGGCGGTGGTCTCCGTACTGGGCGCACTGACCGCGCGGGCGCGCGGTGCCAGCGGCGCCTTTCTCGATGTGGGATTGAGCGACTCGTGCTTGTCGTTGCAGGAACTGGCGTTCGCCTTCGATGCCCACCGTGGCCGGGGGCTGCTGAGTGGCGGAGCGGCGTGCTATCAGATCTATCGCACGCAGGACGATCGTTTCATATCCTTGAGCCCGCTGGAACCGAAGTTCTGGGCGAACTTCTGCAACGCCGTTGCCCATCCCGAATGGGTCGAGCTGCAGTATCAACGGCTGCCGCAGACGAGCCTCATTGCCCAAATCAAGGCGCTTTTCGCCTCACAGCCGCTGTCCTATTGGGAAGAGAAATTGTCCGACGCGGAGTGCTGCTACATGGCGGTCGTCGAGCACAACGACGTCCCATCCCACCCGCACGTTGAGGAACGCGGATTGGTCTCCCGCCACCCCGACTACACCGAGGTTCTGTTCCCGGTCCATGTGGACGGCGAAGCCCCGCAACCACGGTCACCCGTGGCCTTCGTCGATGTGGATTCGGTAATGTCCGCCTGGACGGGGAGTTAGCGAGCTTCCGGACCCAGGCACGCAGCCGCTAGTGTCCGCCGGTTGTCAGGATGCGGTTGAGGAAGCGGGGTTTGTGGAGGCGGCGCCAGGTTTCGAGCCTCCATTCCTTGGTGGAGGCCGGAACCCAGGGTTTCGGCAGGAACGTCATGGTTTGGTGACGGTTTCCATCCATCATCACGGTTAGCGGTCGCAATTCGTACTCCGGACCTTCGAAACTGACGAGGCGTGTCATCTCGGCCGGGTTGAGGCCGAACACGACGATCCCGGCTACGGACATGCCCGGCGCGCGGCGGAGAATGGGATACACCGCGCCCTTGCGAATAAGCCGCCGGTAGCCATCGACCGTTGCCGGCCGTTGGGACGCCAAGGCGGCGCGGGGACCGGCAACCGCCGCGAGAATGTCGTTGTCGATCAGCGTGCCGTAAAAGAAGCAGTCGCATGACGGGGGGATGGTCATGGCCAATCGACCCTATCCGTTTTCGCCGAACCCGGGCCATGTGTGCATGGGATCAGTTGAGCGGACGATGTGCATGCCGGCGTCCGCGAACTCGGCAAAGGCTTGGTCCGCCAAGTCGGTGAAGTCGATGACGCCCGGGACCACCACCGGAGAGGTGCAGTCCTCCAAGAGATATAGTTTCCCGGCCAACGCCCTGTCCCGCTCGCGCAGATCCCTGAGCAGGTCGGAAACGGTCCACGCCACGCAATGGCTCTTGGCCTGACCGGCAATGACAACGGCGTCGAAATCGGTGATCGTGCGCAGGATGGCTTCGTTTTTCTGAGTGAGCGGCGCGCCGACCGGGTCGACCGCCACTTCGGGGCCGAGAACGGAATAGTGCTCGGTCAGCGGATGGTTGCCCTTGATGTGGAAACGGGGCTGGCTGACGCGCGCCATGCCGTGGAAGAACACTGCCTGTTCGACGGCGGCGACCAGGGCGTGGCCGATGCCCCCCAGCATGGCGTGATAGGGCCAGATGGTAAGGTCGTATTTGCCGCGTTCCTGTAGTCGGGCGACGTAGTGTTCCAGATGGCGCTGACCCGCGCCCGGGAGGAGCCCCAGTTCATCGTTGACGGCGGGATTGAAGGCCCATTTTCCCCTTGCGACGTCTTCAGTGCTGATCAGGGTGTGGGGGTCGGGGTGGCGGCCGTTTTCATCGATCAGGGTGATGGCATGAAAGATCTGCATCGCCTGATGGGTGTCGAGCGTGGGAGCGATGGAGGTGATGCGCGAAAGATTGCGATAGATGAATTGGCAAAGCCGCAGGTTGTCGTCGACGGCGCCGGTGCCCGAACGGCCGCCGACGAAAAGCTCGTATCCGGGTATGCAGAACGTGTTCTGAACGTCGATCAGCAGCAGGCACACCCGCCGCGAATCCCGGCCGGCGGGAGTGATCCCGTACGTGTCCGCCCAGTCGGCGGCAGCTGCGGCGATCTCCTGGTAAGGGACCCGCCAGACGGTTCCCACCGTATTCGGATCGAAGAGTGGCGGAATGGGATGTTCCATGGCGGTCATCTAACTTCCCTTCGTGTGGACCCGGTCGCCAAACCGTATCATCATTCATCCAGTGTATGGAGTTTCCATTGGAACGGGGTGGGGTGACATGACGGGTGGACCGGCGAAAACGGCGCGTTGCGTGAGTGCGCTCTTTGTCATGCTGGCGATGGGTGCGGTAATACTCGCACCGCCCACGAGCATCGCTCAGGAAGCCGCGATCGTCTCGCTGCAGGATATCTTTCATCCCGTCTACGCCCGGAACGGCATGGTCGCCACACAGGAAGCGCGCGCCACCCGCGTCGGTGTGGAGATCCTGGAGAAGGGCGGCAACGCGGTCGACGCTGCCGTCGCGGTCGGTTTCGCGTTGGCGGTGACCTTGCCGCGGGCGGGCAACCTGGGCGGTGGCGGCTTCATGTTGATCCATTCGGCCAAGAGCGGCGAGACCGTCTCCCTCGACTATCGTGAAATGGCTCCGGCCGCCGCCCAAAAGGACATGTACCTCAATGCCACCGGCGAGGTGGACTCCGACAAATCCCGGTTCAGCCATCATTCGGTCGGGGTGCCGGGTACCGTCGCTGGATTGACCAAGGCCCTCGCGGACCATGGTTCCCTGTCTCTCGCCGACGTGATGGCGCCGGCCATCGCCCTGGCCGAAGAGGGGATTGTGGTCACCGACGATATGGCGGCATCGCTGAAGGCGCGGCGCAAGCGGTTCGAGCCGTGGCCGGAATCCATGCGGGTGTTTTTCAAGGCCGATGGATCGGCGTATGAGGCGGGCGAGCGGTTGGTGCAGTCTGACTTGGCGTGGTCATTGCGGCAGATCGCCGAAAACGGCGCGTCGGCGTTCTATGAAGGCGAAATCGCGCGCAAAATCGCCGACGCCATGTCGGCCCATGGCGGCCCGATCACCTTGGATGATCTCGCCGCCTATGCGCCCCGCGTTCGACAGCCGGTGCGCGGCACCTACCGGGGGTTCGAAATCGCCTCCATGCCGCCGCCCAGTTCCGGCGGTGTTCATATCATCCAGATCCTCAACATCCTGGAAGGCTTTCCCATCGGTTACCTCGGGCACAACGGCGCCGAAACCATCCATTTGATGGCCGAGGCCATGAAGTTGGCCTATGCCGACCGCAGCCGTCATCTCGGCGATCCCGATTTTGCGAAAGTGCCGGTGAAGGGCCTGATATCGAAGGAGTATGCGGCGGCGCTGCGAGAACGAATCGACCGAAATCGCGCCACACCATCCAACGCCGTTGCTCCGGGCGATCCGTTGCCGTTCGAAAGCAACGAGACAACGCATTTTTCGATCATGGACAAGGACAGCAACGTCGTCGCCAACACCTACACCATCAATTTCAGCTATGGCAGCGGTATCGTGGCCGAGGGGACCGGCATCCTGCTGAACAACGAAATGGACGACTTCTCCGCCAAACCGGGCGTGCCCAACGCCTACGGCCTGATCGGCGGCGAAGCCAACGCCATCGAAGCGGGCAAGCGGCCGCTCAGTTCCATGTCGCCCACCATCGTGTTCAAGGACGGCGTGCCGGTGTTCGCCACCGGCAGCCCCGGCGGCAGCCGCATCATCTCGACGACGTTGCAGGTGATCATGAACGTCATCGACCACGGCATGAATGTCGCCGCGGCGCAGGCCGCGCCACGGGTTCACCATCAATGGCTGCCGGACGAGCTTCGCGTCGAGGTCGGCTTGAGCCCGGACACCATCGCCATCCTGACGGGCAAGGGACACCGGGTCGTGGTCAAGGACGCCATGGGCAGCACGCAATCAGTCATGCGCGCCGAAAACGGTTTCTACGGCGCGTCCGATCCCCGCAGGGAAGGGGCACTAACGCTGGGATATTAAGGCAGTCCGACGTGGCGGAGCATGGACATGGGGCCGGTTTCGGCGACGATCTCGAATTGCGACGGATCGCGCAGGAACAGTGAACCGGCAAACCCCAGGGCATTGATGGAGATCGCGTCAAAGCATTCACGGGATCGCGGAACCAGCAACATCCACGCCGGTGTCACGAGCAAATTGTAAGGCGTGGAAAGGATGGTCGAATCTTCCTCGCGCGCGGACGCAATGCCGACGGCGTCCAGGAGTTTCCGATAGCTGGCGTGCAGAGCATCACCTAGAACCGCGGCACCGGTGCCAGGGTCGGCATCGAAAGATGCGAACCCATGGCGGAAGGGGAGTCCTGGCACCCGGGTATCGCTGTTGCTGGGCGCCGCGAACAGGGCTTCCATGGGAATGCCCGTGCCACTGCTCGCCAACGGTGTCGGCACCAGTTGCAGGTGCTTGTGGGGTTGGCTGGCACCGGCGATCACGCCGCTGTTGTAGAAACCGAGCCCGCCGATCTCGCATAAACACACCGCCAAGGCCGCGAAGTCGGCCGCCGTCAGCACGGTCTCCTGTTCCTCGTAGTGACGAGTGACGATGAGAAGGTGGTGATCCATGACGTTGAATTTGTTCAGCAACAGAACGTGCGACGGGGACAGGTCGGCGACGAACAGGTCTTCTTCGTAGGGAAGAAACGGATTGCGCGGTCCCTTGCCGGAAGGCGAGGCTTCGCGTTGTTGTTTCTTCTCTTCCTGCTTATGAGCCAGACTGGAAACCGCGCGGACCACGAAGCGGACGCCGCCGTCTTCGACGAACCGTTGTTCAGTCTCGATGCTGCGCAGCGCGCCCGTCTCGATCGCATGGCGGGTTCGCTTGACGATGGTTTCCCACAATGAACCGGTCGGGAATGACGGGCGAGGACCCTGCATCGAATAACGAAACCCTACTTTCGCAGCATGAACACCGCTTCCGATCCCAAGAAATTGGAGAAGAGAAGCCCGCGTCCGAAGCGATGGGGAACGCCGTGGTGGTCGAGACTGATGTTGCGCTCGATCGCGATCCCCATGCTTTCGCAGAGAACGACGAAGTCCTTGATGGAGCACAGGTGAATATTGGGTGTCTCGTACCATTCATAGGGAAGTGCGACGCTGACCGGCATGCGGCCGCGAAACAACAGATAGAGGCGCACGCGCCAATGGGCGAAGTTGGGGAGTGAAACCACCGCATGGCGGCCGATGCGCAACAAATGGTTCAGAACCGTTTTCGGTGCCCGCATCGCCTGCAGCGTCTGGCCGAGGACCACATAGTCGAAGGCGCCGTCGGGGTAGTCAGACAGATCGGTTTCGGCGTCGCCCTGGATCACGGATAGTCCGGCGCTGACACAGGCGTTGACGCCTTCGCTCGACAATTCGATGCCGCGCCCGTCGACGGCCTTTTCGTTCACGAGGTAGTGGAGCAGGGATCCGTCGCCGCAACCCACATCCAGCAACCGCGATCCGGGCTCGATCATGTCGGCGATCAGCTTCAAGTCAGGCCGGATCACCGGAGACGCCCCAATGGCCATATTCTAAGACCCGATCAATCCGCTATGAACGGCGGCGCCGCTGAGGAAGCCTCTGAGCACGCGGAAAAACTCCGGTTCATCGAGCAGAAAGGCGTCATGGCCGTGTTTGGAAACGATTTCCGCGAAACTGACATTGGCCGCGACCGCATTGAGGGCGCGGACTATGGTGCGGTTCTCCGCCGTCGGATAGAGCCAGTCGCTGGTGAACGAGATCACACAAAAACGGACCGGCGTGTCGCGGAAGGCGTTGGCCAGCACACCGCCATGTTTGCCGGCCATGTCGAAATAGTCCATGGCGCGGGTGATGTAGAGGTAGGAATTGGCATCGAAACGCTCGACGAAGCTGATCCCCTGGTGACGGAGGTAGCTTTCGATCTGGAAATCGGCGTCGAAGCCGTAGGTCACGGCATCCCTGTCCTGAAGCCGCCGGCCGAATTTTTCGGTGAGCCCGTGCTCCGACAGATAGGTGATGTGCGCGGCCATGCGCGCCACCGCCAATCCGCGATGGGGCGTTTTGCCGTATTGCCAGTAGTCGCCGCCGCTCCAGTCGGGATCGGCCATGATGGCTTGGCGACCGACTTCATGAAACGCGATATTCTGTGCGCTGTGGTGGGCAGCCGTGGCGATGGGCACAGCCGCGAATACCCGGTGCGGATATAGGGATGCCCATTCCAGAACTTGCATGCCGCCCATCGACCCGCCGATGACGGCGAATAGTTTGTCGATGCCCAGGTGATCGAGAAGCATCGCTTGCGCACGGACCATGTCGGCGATGGTAATCACCGGGAACGAGAGCCCCCAGGGCTCACCGGTCGCGGGATTGACTTCGCTGGGGCCGGCGGACCCCATGCAGCCACCC
>JAHCKI010000096.1 GCA_026125865.1 Rhodospirillales bacterium | reverse complement strand
GTGGCAATGATGTCGCCGATGGTCGGGGCGACGACCGCATGGGCGGGCATATCATCGTCATCGACGAAGGGCGGTTCGCTCTCACAGTTCAGTTTCATGGGGGCGTCGGTCATGGCCCAGGCTCTCCCTCCAAAAAATCAAAAATCGACCGTATCCTTCATATAGCGGTCCTTGTTGAAGCAAGTATGACGGTTTTGCGTCACTTTTGTTATGTCGCTCTCTTCGTCCATGCCCCTTAAAGCCGATGCCCGTCCCGAGCCAAAGCTATCTATGAGGGTGCACGCTCATATTAAAGCTCGCAAAAGGAGTTCTGCTTCTCTAGACTTTGCGTCGTTTGGATAGGGAGTGCGTTCTCACAAACGGGCAATGCTGCGGGAAAACGATTTGGTGCATTCCTCACAGGAGAACAGCTCATGGCTCTCATTCGAGGCACAAGTTCGGACGATGTTCTAAACGCGGAAAACGACGGCGACACGGTGGTCGGGCTCGCGGGCAACGATGTTCTGCAAGCCGACGGCCTGAACCACGTAGCGCTGAAAGGCAGCTTCGGCGACGATGAACTCATCCTGACGCTCGATGTCGTTGACCGCACCGATTACATTACGGTCGATGCCGCGGGTGCGCTATTCGGTGAAACGGGTAACGACACACTCAACGCCAATGCAACCACGATGGCGGGTGGGCAAGGATCGGCCGCCAATACGGCTGTCCACTTGTCCGGGGGCTCTTCCGACGATCAGTTGAGCGCTTCCGGACTGGCTTCGACGTCGGGTGCTTCGGTTGACGTTGGCGGTGTGATGCATGACGCCGATGCCAATGTCGCGCTCATATTGACCGGCGGTTCCGGCCATGACTCCCTAGCCTCGAATGGTCTTGCACAAACCGCGGGAGCAGGCGCACGAGCCGGTATTGAATTCCGCGCCCATGGTGGCAGTGGCGACGATGTTGAAAACACGTATGGTCTCGCCTTCACAAGCGGCGACGATGCCGCAGCGGTGATCGACGCCGCCGTTTCAGGGGACAGCGGCAACGATGTGCAAAATTCCGTCGCCATCGCGCAAACCTTGGGAGAAGGCGCCAGTGCCCATGTTGAACAATCGGTTTCGGGAGGACGCGGCGACGATCAACAGACTCTCATCACGAACGTAACCACGGCTGGCGTAGAATCCCTCGCCGAGATTGAGACGGCCCTCCGCGGTGACGCCGGCATGGACGACCTGAACGTTGAAAGCGCCATCCAAACCTATGGCAAAGGCGCCAGTGCGGCCGTGAAGAGCATTGTCGGTGGCGGTTCCGGTGACGATGTCATGGGCCTGAATGCCACCGTGGAAACGGAAGGTGACGCCGCCTCGGCCCAAATCGACCAGACCGTGCTCGGCGGTAGCGGCCACGACACCATCGATGTCAGCGCCGTTGCGAGCACCGCCGGCCTCATGGCCAACGCCACCGTAACCAATGAGGTCAATGGCGGAAGCGGCGACGATGTCATCCGAGTGTCCGGAGAAGCCTCCGTCGAGGATTCCAGATCAGCGGTCGCCGGCGTCTTGAACACCCTATTCGGGGGGCAGGGCGACGACGTGCTCGTTGGCTCGGTGTTGGGAGACAACACGGGGCACAGTGTGCTGCACGGCGACGCGGGGGATGACGATCTCACGGTCGTGGGCGGCAGTGACAACGTTCTCGACGGCGGTCGCGGCATGGACCGCTACACCGGCGGTCGCGGCGACGATGTTTTTGTGGTCGATCGCAAGGACTTCGAAGGCCGGGACACATGGCTCGACGGTGGTAACGGCGACGATACGTTGGTGATCGATTTCAGTACGGATCTGCAGGTTATCGACGATCTTGCCATTGCCAACATCGAAACCCTGTCGCTGACGTCTGGTAAATCGAACAAAGTCGCCCTGGATGCTTTCAATGTCCTGGCGATGACCGACGCGAACAACACTCTCACCGTTTGCGGCGACGACAACGATCAGCTAATGCTGAGCGGTACGTGGTCGATGTCTCCCATGGGTGAATTCACGTCCCTACAGTCGATTGATGCGGGCGATACGGCCTACCTGCTCGTTGAGTCCGACATCAGCATCTTGTTGGCGCGGTAAGCAAAGGCCGCCGGGGCTCCGCTTCCTTGGAGCCTCCACTTTTTCCGGTTGGTATCGGCCCTTGCGACACGTTCGCAGGTGAAAATTGACGGCACTCAAAGTGTCAACTAAGTTACGCACTCGGAGAAAATTCTAAAGCCGGCGGTTACGCGGGGCGGAACGACAAGAAGGAGGGTCGGCGGCGATGACCTATGCTGCACCGGTCGATGATATGAGATTCGTCATTAATGAGTTGGCGGACCTGAGAACGGTTGCCGCGCTGCCCGGGTGCGAAGAGGTCACTCCCGATCTCGTCGATGCGATCCTGGAGGAAGCGGGCAAGTTCGGCGCCGAGGTGTTGGCCCCGATCAACGCCATCGGCGATTCAGGGTGCCGTTGGGACAACGGTGTCGTGCGCACGCCCGAAGGCTTTTGTGACGCGTATCAACAGTTCGTGGACGGTGGTTGGAACAGCGTGCCGTTCGATCCGGACTACGGGGGCCAAGGATTGCCATGGCTGGTATCCACGGCTGTTTCCGAAGTATGGCATGCCGCCAACATGGCGTTCGGCCTGTGCCCAATGCTGAGCCAGGGAGCGTCGGAGCTTCTCCATACCTACGGCTCGGACGCGTTGAAGGACCTGTATCTTCCCAAGATGATTTCGGGCGAATGGACCGGCACCATGAACCTGACCGAATCGCAGGCGGGCTCGGATCTTGCCGCCGTGCGGACACGGTCGATCAGGGACGGAGACAACTACCGGATAGTCGGTCAAAAGATCTTCATTACCCATGGCGAGCACGACATGGCCGAAAACATCATTCACATGGTGTTGGCGCGCTCGCCTGATGGGCCGGCAGGCGTCGGCGGACTGTCACTATTCCTCGTCCCCAAGTTCATCCCCAACCCCGATGGCAGCCTCGGCGATAGAAATGACCTTCGCTGCGTTTCCATCGAGCACAAGTTGGGCATCAACGGCAGCCCGACGGCGGTCATGTCATTCGGAGATGACGGCGGCGCCGTCGGCTACCTCATCGGTCAGGAGAACGCCGGCCTCGCCCAGATGTTCCTTATGATGAACAATGCCCGCCTGGCGGTCGGTCTCGAAGGCGTCGGCATCGCCGAACGAGCCTATCAGCTCTCTCGCGCCTATGCCTTGGAGCGTGTGCAAGGCCGGATGCTCGGGGGTGATGATCCGTCATCCGTCGCCATCGCTCACCATCCCGATGTGCAACGCATGTTGTTGAGCATGAAGTCGCAGACTGAGGCGGCGCGCGCGCTCGCCTACTACGTGGGCGCTTGTATCGATGTATCCAATCGGCATACCGACGAAAGCACCCGGCGCCGCTTCAATGCGCTCGTGGGGCTCTTGACTCCGGTCGTCAAGGGATGGTCGACGGAAATCGGTATCGAGGTCGCGAACACGGGGATTCAGGTCCATGGCGGCATGGGCTACATTGAGGAAAGTGGTGCGCCGCAGCACCTGAGAGATGCGCGCATCGCCGCCATCTACGAGGGCACGAACGGGATTCAGGCGAACGATCTCGTGGGGCGCAAGGTGGCCCGAGAGAACGGCGCCACCGTTACCGAATTCATCGCCATGGTTCGGGAATTGGACAAAGAACTGGCGACCGGAAACAGCGAAGACCTGAAGGTGATTCGCGCCGAGTTGGCCGGCGCCGTCAGTGAACTCGCCAATGCCACCGAGTGGCTGTTGAAGGCTTTTCCGGCCGATCCTCGGCGTGTTGCCGCCGGCTCCATGTCATACATGATGCTTCTCGGATATATTGCCGGCGGCTGGTTGATGGCGCGCGCCGCCCTGTGCGCCGAACGGCGTCTGACCGAGGGCGACGGCAGTTCGGATTTCTATCGGGCGAAGCTCGTGACCGCGCGATTCTATGCGGACACCTGCTTGACCAAGGCGGCAAGCTTGCGCAAGGCGTTCGAGCGCGCCGGTGCGGCGCTGAGCCGCCTGGATCCCGAACGCCACCTCTAATCGGGTAAGGTCCGAAGCGGGCTGGCGCACCCAATCGAGGTGAATGGGTGCGCTGGATCGGGTAATTGCCGTCTGGTGTTGCCGAGGCGGTCGAAAAGCGCGGCATTAACCCTTGATTTTTTAGGATTTTCTACGCACTCTCGCGGACAGGATATGAGTGCCGACGCTCGCCATGAACCCGTTTGACCGCAACGTCATCAAGCAACTCACGATCGGGATCGTGTTCGTGACGGCCGCCCTCACGGCGGTGTTGTGGCTCAGTCAGTCTTTGCGATTTGTCGATCTCATCGTCAATCGTGGACTGAGCACGGGGACATTCTTTCACCTCATCATGTTGTTGTTGCCGGATTTTCTTGTGATCATCCTGCCGGTGGCGGTTTTCGTCGCCGTTGTGTTTACATACACACGTCTGCTCAACGATCGTGAAATCGTGGTCATGGGCGCTGTCGGCGTCAGCCCGCTGGGACTTGCGGCTCCGGCGCTGGTTACGGCACTGATCGCGACCGTTCTAGGATACATTCTCTATTTTACGGTCCTGCCCTATTCGTTCGGCCTTTTCAAACAGTTCCAGTGGGATATCCGCTACAATTACTCTCACGTGCTGCTTGAGGAGGGCGCCTTTACGGATTTCGGCGGCGGCGTCACCGTGTATGTGCGCGAGCGTTCTGCCGACGGCTCGCTGCGCGGTATCTTGTTGCATGATGCCAGGGATCGGGATCAGGCATACACATTGATGGCGGAGCGCGGTGCTCTCGTGCAGACGGAGAGCGGCGCGCGGGTGGTCCTGTTCAACGGGTCGCGGCAGCAGGTCGAACCGGATAGCAAAAAGTTCTCGATCCTCTATTTTGATCGCTACGCCCTTGACCTCGACCGAGCACGAAAAAGCGGCGCCGATCGTTACCGCGAGCCACGTGAACGGAGCATGTCGGAACTCTTGAACGCGAAATCGGATCCGGGAGTTCTCGAACAAGACCAAGGCAAGTTCATCGTCGAAGCGCATCGGCGCTTGACGGCGCCAATATCGTCATTGGGGTTTTCCTTGATCGGACTTTCTGTTTTGCTGTCGGGTCGCTATCGGCGCGGTGGTCAGCTAAAAGCCAATCTGATTGCCATAGCGATTGTCGTCGCCTTTGCCTTGGCGACTCTTTCAGTCGAAAATATGTCCGCTCGCAAGCTCGGCCTCGTTCCACTGATGTACGTTTGCGTGCTGGTGCCGGTGTTCGGAGGATTGTTCGTACTGGTTCGGCAACCGCGGTTTTCGGCCTTGACGCGCTTTTTCAAGGCGAAGGAAGCCTGAACGGAAAAGTAACCGGAAACAGAGATATTGCGTATTTCCACTACCTTGTCGCTTTATGTCGGCCGCCAATATCTTCTGGCGTTCGCGGCGGTGCTTACCCTTTTCCTGGTGATTATTCTCCTCGCCGATGTGGTCGAACTCCTGCGCCGGGTGGCGGGCAAGCCCTATATCAGTTTCGGCATGGTATTGGAGATGGCGCTGCTGAAACTGCCCTACATGGGACAACGGACATTTCCGTTCGGCGGTTTGTTCGCCGGTATCATCGTATTTTGGCGGTTGTCGCGAAATCAGGAACTCACCGTCGTGCGCGCCTCCGGTGTGTCGGCATGGCAATTCCTGCTTCCCGTTCTCGTTGTTGCGGCCGGTCTCGGTATTTTTCAAACGACGGTCGTCAATCCGTTGGCGTCGACCTTTTTGTCCCGGTACGAACGCGAAGAGGCCTATCTGGTCGACCGGACACGCAACACGTTGGCTATCTCCGAAAGTGGACTATGGTTGCGACAGGTCGGCGAGACCGGGCAATCGGTGGTGCATGCTTCCCATGTCCTGCAGCAGGATCGCGAAATCGAACTCCGAAACGTTTCGGTTTTCAATTATGAGGGTAGCGATACCTTTGTCGGCCGTATCGAGGCGGCCTTTGCCGAACTTGTACCGGGGGCCTGGTTGATGCGGGATGTCTGGTTGATGACACCGGAGAAGCCCTCTCGCTTCGAGACGGAGTTGCGGCTGCCGACGGATCTGACGTTGGCGCGAATCCAGGACAGCTTTGCATCGCCGGAGACGATATCCTTCTGGGAATTGCCGGGGTTTATCACCGTGTTGGAAAAATCCGGCTTTTCCGCATTGGGGCATCGGCTGCATTTCAACTCATTGCTGGCGGCGCCGCTGTTGATGGGTGCCATGGTTCTCATCGCGGCGAGCTTCAGTCTTCGTCATCCGCGCAAGGGCGGGACATTGTATGTGGTCGCGGGGGGAGTGCTGACCGGGTTCGTGCTCCACATCTTTTCCGACGTGGTTTTCGCCATCGGACTCTCCGATAGGGTTCCCGTGGCATTGGCGGCGTGGACCCCGGCGGTCGTCGCAACTCTTTTGGGGCTGACATCGCTCCTTCATCTCGAGGATGGGTAGAGCGATGCGGGAAGCCTTGAGACTCGCGTGTGCGGCTGTCCTGCTTTGGTTGCTGGCGGGTGCGGGATTGGCGGAGGACAAGTCGCCGGTGTCGAAGGCGGGACTTGGTGATGCGCCCATCGTTTTCACGGCGGACGAGGTCAGTCATGACCGTGCTCTGGCCATTGTTCGTGCCAGCGGTAACGTCGAGATTTCACACGCCGACCTTGTCCTGAAAGCCGATACCGTCACCTATAACCAGAACCTGAATCTGCTCACGGCCACCGGCAACATCGCGCTCGTGGATCCTTCTGGCGACGTGGTTTTTGCCGAGCACATGGAGGTGACGGGCGATCTGAAAAACGGCATCATTGAAGACTTTCGCGCCCTACTCAGGGATGGTTCAAGGTTGGCGGCGGCGGGTGGACGTCGTCAATACGGCAATCTGACGGAGATGCGGAAGGGCGTCTACTCGCCGTGCGGCTTGTGCCCCACCGATCCTTCACGGGCGCCCCTATGGCAGGTCAAGGCCGTCAGGATTTTGCACGACCAGCAAGCGAAGCGCATCGAATACGCCGACGCCTGGTTGGAGTTTGCCGGCGTTCCGGTGTTGTACACGCCCTACCTTTCGCATCCGGACCCGAGTGTAAAACGAAAGAGCGGGTTTCTCGTGCCGGGCTTCGGCGATGATTCCACGCTCGGTTTGATCTTCGAGATACCGTTTTTTTGGGTGATCGATGAAAGCAAGGACGCCACGATCACGCCGATCATTACGACGAAGGAGGGACCGGTTCTCGCGCTCGACTATCGCCAACGCCTGAAGCAAGGCAAGTTGGAGATCGAGGGCAGCGGTACCGTGGATTCCGACAATGATTTTCGCGGGCATGTGTTCAGCGAGTTTCGGTATGACATCGACAACACCTGGCGTGGCGGCATCGATTTCGATCGAACCATCGACGATACCTATTTGCGCCGCTATGGCTTCGATAACGAACGAACACTGACTTCACGGGGATTTGTCGAGGGATTTCGGGGACGCAACTACCTCGCTATCAATGGTTACGGATTTCAGTCGCTGCAGGATGACGTGGATGACGCCACGATCCCCATCGTCGTGCCCATGCTCGACTACAATCATGTGGGCTTGCCCGACCGTTTCGGCGGGCGCCCCACCCTCGACTTGAATCTGGCCGCTTTTACCCGCGAGGAAGGAACGAATACGCAGCGCCTGTCGACGAGATTGGGCTATGAGATCCCGTTTCGCGACCCTGTCGGGGGCGTTTACACGCTTTCAGCGGCGCTTTGGGGTGACGGCTACCATGCGAGCAATCACGACATCGAGGGCGAAACGGAATCGTTCGCCGGCGTAACCGGACGCGTTTGGCCGCAGGCGGCCCTGGAATGGCGCATGCCGTTCGTCCGCAACGGCATGGATTTCGATCAAGTCGTGGAACCGGTGGTTCAGTTCGTCTTCTCCCCCATCGGTGGGAATTCCGATGAAATCCCCAACGAGGACAGTCAGGACGTCGAACTGGACGAGAACAATATCATCGGCATCGATCGGTTTCCCGGGCTGGATCGAGTGGAAAGCGGTGCTCGCATCAACTATGGGCTGGGCTGGGAACTGTTCCGAGCCCGCGGCGGCAGCGCCAATGCGTTCGTTGGCCAAACCTATCGGATTCACGCCGACAGTTCGTTTGAGCAGGCTTCCGGCCTT
>JAHCKI010000095.1 GCA_026125865.1 Rhodospirillales bacterium | reverse complement strand
GAGGAAACGGCCGAACGCATCATCCCCGACCTTGCCCAAGAACGCGGACTTTGCGCCAAGGCGCGACAGCCCGACGGCCACGTTCGCCGGCGCCCCGCCGGGCGCCTTCTTGAACGCCGGCGCATCGACCAGGCTGGTGCCGGTTACGGTCGGCACGAAATCGATCAGCAGTTCGCCCAGGCACACAACATCAGGCATTTCGGTCACCTCGACCTGAAAGAAACGCCGATATTATCGGCAAGATCGATTGTCAGTTCAAATCCGAGCATTTAATATGCAGGCCACAGTTGGCTAAGTGTTTTGTATGTATGGCAGTAAGTTATGAAATGACATACAAATTAGGCCCTCACAATAATTTGACCTTTATAAGATAACGCAAAGAAATTTTGTATGCGTACATTTAATATAAATGGTGATTTTCTGGCCGTACGCCTTCGATATTTGTTTTTTATACTGATGACTGTCTTCACGTTTATTGTAACGCCGGGCAGTGCCCGGTCGTCCGAGCCGCCCATCGTCGCGGCCGCGTCCGATCTGCAATTCGCCCTCGTCGACATCGCCGACGCGTTCAAGGCCGAGACGGGTCGCGACGTGGTTTTGACGTTCGGTTCGTCCGGCAACATCGCGCGCCAGATCCGTCAAGGCGCGGCCTTCGATATCTTCCTCTCCGCCGACGAGACCTTGGTCCTGGATCTGGCCAAGGATGGCTTCACCCGCGACGACGGCCGGCTCTATGGCGCCGGGCGCCTTGTTCTTGTCGTCCCGCACGGCTCGCCCCTGAAAGCGGACGGATCGCTGGCCGACCTCAAGAACGCGCTGGCGGACGGGCGGCTCGGCAAATTCGCGATCGCCAATCCGGACCATGCTCCCTACGGCAAACGCGCCGAAGAAGCGCTTCGCCACGCCGGTGTGTGGGACGCCGTGCAGCCGAGGATCGTGCTCGGCGAGAACGTGGCGCAGGCGGCTCAATTCGCGACCTCATCCAACGCCGAAGGCGGCCTCATCGCCCATTCCCTCGTCCTTTCGCCCAAGGTTTCGGCGCTCGGCGCCTTCGACCTCGTGCCTGAGGACTGGCATTCACCGTTGCGCCAGCGCATGGTGTTGCTCAAGGATGCCGGCCCGGCGGCGGCGCTGTTCTACGACTATCTCCAGCGAAGCGCGGCCCGTGCCATATTCCGCGCGTACGGCTTCGACACTCCCGACGAAGACCGCTGAAAACGAGGACGAGAAAAAGGCGACGCACCATGGATTGGACGGCTCTCCGGCTGTCGCTACATCTCAGCATTCTGACCGTCCTGTTCCTGCTCCCCATCGGGATCGCTGCGGGACGGCTTCTCGCCTTCCGTAGTTTCCCCGGCCGGGGATTGGTGCAGGCCATCGTGACCCTGCCGCTGGTGCTTCCGCCGACGGTACTTGGCTACTACCTGCTCGTGGCCTTCGGCAAGGCCTCGCCCGTCGGCCGGTTCTGGCAAGCCGCCTTCGATCATCAATTGGTGTTCACCTTCGAGGGGTTGCTGGTCGCCTCCGTCATCATCAATTTGCCCTTCGCTATTCAGCCCATGCAACGCGGTTTCGAGACGATTCCGCCGCAGATCCGCGAGGCGGCGGCGTGCTGCGGCATGTCTCCCTGGCAGGCGCTGCTGAAGGTCGAACTGCCGCTGGCATGGCCCGGAATTCTCACCGCCATGGTGCTCAGCTTCGCCCATACCATGGGGGAGTTCGGCGTCGTGCTGATGGTCGGCGGTTCGATCCCCGGCGAAACCCGGACCATCGCCATCGCCATATATGACCGCGTCCAGGCCTTCGACGGCGCCGCTGCGGCGGAGATGTCGGCCCTGCTGCTGTCCCTGGCCCTGGTGGCGATCGCCCTGACGTTCACCGTCGCGCGCCGCGCCGGCCGCCACTTCGGTTGACGCCCATGGCAGGGTTGACGCCCATGGAAGGGTTGCAAGTCGAGGTCCATCAGGACGCCCCCATTCCGCTCGCCGCTGCCTTCGGCTGTGCCCCGGGAGAGGTGCTGGCGCTGGTCGGTCCCTCGGGAAGCGGCAAGACGACGCTTCTCAGAACCATCGCCGGCACCTATCGGCCGCGCGCCGGCCGCGTCGTCGTCAACGGCGAGACCTGGCTGGATACGGGCGCGCGCATGGAGAGGCCGTGCCATCGCCGGGCGGTCGGCATGGTGTTCCAGAGCTACGCGCTGTTCCCGCATCTTACGGCCTTGCAAAACATCACGGCAGCGTTGGGCCACCTGCGGCGACGGGAGTGCGCCGCCCGCGCCCGGGAACTGCTCGCCCTCGTCCACCTCTCGGGCCTGGAAAACCGCAAGCCGTGCGCGCTCTCCGGCGGTCAGCAGCAGCGCGTGGCGGTGGCCCGGGCGCTCGCCCGCGAGCCCAAGGTGCTCCTGCTCGACGAGCCGTTTTCGGCGGTGGACAAGGCAACCCGGCAGCGCCTTTACCGGGAGATCGCGGAGCTGCGGCAGGGGCTGAACATGCCCGTGATCCTGGTAACCCATGACATCGAGGAAGCCACCTTGCTGGCCGATCGCCTGGTCGTCCTTCATCGCGGGCGCAGCCTGCAGATCGGGCCGCCGGAGGAGGTGATCCTGAGACCGGCCACCGCCGAAGTCGCCCGCCTTCTCGATCTCAGGAACGTCTTCGCGGGCGTCGTCAGCGGGCACCTGCCGGAACGGAAGCTGACCCTTCTGGATTGGGAAGGCCGCCAAATCGAGGTCCCGTTCAACCCGCAATGGCCGGTCGGCGCGCGGGTGACGTGGGTCGTGCCCGACGGTTTCGTCGTCCTCCATCGCCGCGACCGGCCATCGCGCGGCGAACACGAAAACCCGATTGCGGGCACGATCGAGACCGTCCTGACCATCGGGCATACGGCGCATGTAACGCTGCGTCCGGAGCACGATGCCCGGTTTCCCATCCACTTCTCGGTGCCGGCCCACGTGGCCCGCCGCAACCGCATCTCCCCCGGCGTCGCCGCCACCGTGTCCCTCCTCACCGAAGCCATCCACCTCATGCCGGCGGCGCCGCAACGGCAGGAGTAGGGCGCCGAGGGGCCGCCGGCCGAACCACTTGGGTTCGCGGCGCTGGGCGCTGCGCGTGATCGTCGCGCACCGCTACGATCGCGCGCAAGACGACGCATCAATATCAACCAAAATCCGCCCCATCACGACACGTTTCGTACCGATTCTACACGGTTTTTGTGCGGTTTATAATGGGCAAAATAGGAATAAACGCCTGAAATCACTTAAAATGTGTCCGAATCCACGAAAAAAATGTATGGAAATGTATGCAAAAGTATTCAAAAAGAGGCTTAACATGTTGAATTTGCAGTATTCAACTATAAATAGTTATTTCAACGATTGAAATCCTCGCATAGGCTTCGCTCCAACACCCGTCATCCTATACAACCGGAGCAAGGCGGTTAAGAACAATATACGAACATAACGTCCGCCGCAACCGACGTCAAGCCGCAACCGAGAAAGGCGCCTGATCCTTTTGTTCCGATCTATGTTCGCTCCGCTCAAGACTCACCAAAAAGCAGGCGGGTTTTGCCGGGCTCTCCGCCGACCCTCGCTTACCCTTCCCTATGGCCTCCGGGAACCCGTCCGCAAGGCCAAGCCGCCTTCGGCGGTCGCTGCGCGAGCCTTGCAGACAGAACCCCTGCAGCCATCTACGGGAAGCGCGAGGGACGGCTCCGGAAAGCAGGCAAAATACGCAACACCTGCGAAATGAGGAATGTCCCCATAGTTTTGTATGGCGTCCCTGTATACCTTTGGAATTCCCGTATGGCGTTTCTGGATTTCCCAAAGTTCCATATGGCGTCTCTGGATTTCCCGACAAATGAAACCATCTATTTGACTTGTATCCTTCTATATTTTCCACACTGGCCCTTTTTGAAAGGACCGTATTAGTTCTATTGCTTTCAGTGCTGCTTCTTTCGCTCTTTGGCGGTTTAGGCCGCGCATTCGAGCATTCTTTGTCAACGCCTTTAGCCAAATTTTTTGCCACTTAACTTCAAAACCGCCTTGTGGTACCTCAACGATCACTTTTGGTTCATCAAAGGTAGTCGAAACACGATCCCCAGGTTGACCGGCTTGCAGATATACGGCTTGCGATCTCAAGATGTTATCAACCAAATTTCCTTCATCTGCTACATTGAACGGAATCACAATTTCAAATTCAATTGGCCTTTCAAAAATTAAATGAAGAAAAACTCTATGATTTTCTGGGCTCATCGCCCATTGACTCTTAACATCACCCGAAGGCACGCTCCTATGAATAAGCGCCAAATCATGTATTTCCCGATGTTTATTTTTGTCGAGGATCAATACAGTGATTAAGCGCCCCTCGCCTAGCACCGTTGTTGCTATTGCCCCATCATATAAGAAAGGTGCAATATGCTCTTTCCTAAAATTTCTGGTTGCGCCTTTCCTATTTTTCAGAAGGTTCCTCACGCACTACCTCTCGTATAATCACAGGTGTTAAAACAACCTCATTATTACGCGCATCACAAAATATGATTTCATAGGTGGAGATTTCAACATACCCCAGTTCCGGTGCATCAAAGAAAAATAACAGCCATCCTAAAATGGCGTCATTATTGTCTATTTTCCGTGGCACATGTATAACGTTAGAAATATTAATGCCCACTTGCGTACAAAGATCGGGGTTGTGCGCAAGACGAAAAATGATCTTTTTGTCCTCATCTATGTTGCATGTTAATTTTAGTTCAACAGAGGTTATTGCGCGTCCGCTATCAGAAGGATTTGTTAGTGACGCAAGAAAAAAGTAAATCCGTGCCCGACTGCCAGGCAATACCTTAAGTCGACTTTCCATTAGATACGAAGTAAGTGGAAGTATTCTGTCGTTCTCTTGTCGTTTGCTTATAAGTAGTGCTTCTTTTGCAATACGATTGCCTCTGTGTGCGAAGAACGCCGAGCCCATAGCAACGGTCACTGCCACGATGGATACCAGTAGAGAGATAAAATTGTTTTCTTCGGTACACATCGGTGAGGCCTTAGGTGAAAAGATTTAGGGGGATTGACCGGAGAGGAAAGAACAAGAGCAACACCGTCAATGCACCTTCTACCCTTCCTGCGGTTCGCTCGATAGCAAATCCTTCACCACCCAAATAATCCGTATCCAAACAGCAGAGCCATTCATATCGCTTGCCTCCAGCGACTTATTATGCCGCATTGGCACAGAGATGGGAGCCTCGTCACCGTGTTCCTTCATAGGAAGGTTTTCTGTTCGGTAGATGTCAAGCTCGCTGATCATTTCCCCACGGTCTACCGTGCCGCGCGGGGAGTGTACTAGCGCGAAAAAAAAGTGTCATTCTTCTTTTCGCGATCTGTGTTTGTTTTGCCTGCTTTCCGGAGCCGTCCCTCGCGCTTCCCGTAGATGGTCGTAGGGGTTCTGCCTGCGAGGCTCGCGCAGCGACCGCCGAAGGCGGCTTGGCCTTGCGGACAGGTTCCCGGAGGCCATCGGGAAGGGCGAGCGAGGGAACGGCGGAGCGTACGGCAAAACCAGCCTGCTTTCTGGTGAGTCCGGGGCGGAGCGAACAAAAAGAACAAGTCCTGCTTGTCTCACGCCTTGGCCGGTCTCTCCTTCCCTTGTGCTTCGTTGTTGCCAGCCGACAAGTAGCCACCCTATGATATGTCAATCTTTGATACAGAGGGTGCAATGGCAACCAACGTTCATCTCACGCCGGAGCTTAAATCCTTTGCTCGCGAGTGCGTCGCGGCCGGTCGCTACAACAACGTGAGCGAGGTCGTACGTACGGCGCTTCGCCTGCTGCAGGATGCCGAGGAGCGTTGCCGAAACTTCAACGAGATGGTGGCGGCAGTCCGTAATGAGACCGACCGTGAAGGAGCCCATGACATCGACACCGTCCTTGCGGAGATGGATACGTCGATCGATGAAGCATCACGGTGACCGCCGCGATTATCTCGCCGCGGGCGAGGCAGGAGCTTGTTGAGGCGGCACGCTGAAAGAATGGGTTCATTCTTCGTTTCGCATCCCGGTCGACGGTTGATTGCGCGGACTCTTAACAACCCAAGCGCGACCATGGCAAAAGAAGGGAGGGGAATGACGCCAGTTGGTTCGAAGCCCCTCATTCTCGCGTGCGCGCGTGAGCGCATGAGCAAGTCCATGTAAAGACTGGCCTTTTGGCCACCGCCCGAGGGCGGCTCCGGTCTTGACATGGACTTGCTCAGGCGATCTGTGGCCACGACGAGATCGATGGAAACATGAGGCCTTTCCTACCGTTGGACACGTCCCAAGGGAAGTTTTACGCGTTCGGTAGCCTCTGGAGTACGCCTTACGGAATTGGCTCGGCGGCGGGGATGGTGGGGGTGGCAACCTCGGCGCATGGCGAGATTGGCGCGCGGTTGTGCCGTCGGTGCCCCATCACGGGACACGACGGGGCAAAGCGAGGGCGCGACCGGACCAACATCCTCGACTATTGCTTGACGCCGATCTTGCTTTTTGACGCCGTCTTGTTGAAGGCCGCCTCCAGATCGTTGCGGCGGCGGGCGACGATTGCCTTGTCGGCCTCGGATGCGTTCCAGCCTTCCATCATGCCGGCGCCTTGGTCCAATTGAGCGAGCATGTTTTTCCGCTGCTCGGCCGTGAAGTTGGGATTGCTCTCGATCATCTGGCGAGCCGCGGCCAGATGCTGCTGCATTTGCGGTGCGCGATTGGCCATTTCCAATGACACGTAGGCGTTGACGATGCGGTCGCCCTTGTGCGCCCAATCCGGCGCACCATCGAAGCCATGCTCGCGAGCCGCCGCATCGACTTCCCCGTAAATCGCTTTGCCCTTGATACTTTTCAGGGCGTTACCGAACGGCTCACGAACCTTCTGCTTGCGATCGCGCATGAACGCCCGCTTGTATTCCTGCATCTCGTCATCATGCCTGTCAGCGATGGCCCGCATTTCCGGCATCGCGTCGATGAACCCTTGAATGTCGGCGTCCATCAGCGGCGTTTCCGCCTTAACCGGCGAGGCGGCAAACAATAAGAGAAAAGAAAAAAAGTAGACGATCCTCTGAAAGGGCATGTATCGCCTCCCTGCCGCAACCAATGATGAAACACTGAAGCGTTAGGTTACAACGAACAAGTACGCCGCCCGGAGGCGGCGCACGGAATTACAAATAGATACCGGTTTCTTTTTTTATGACAACTTAATGCAGGTCTGACCAGATCTTCTTTTTGACCGCGTAGAGCATCACGGACAAAATGGTGACGAAGAGGATCGCCTTGATTCCAATGCGTTTACGCTCCTCCGCATTGGGATCGGCCGCCCACGCCAGGAAGGTGGCAATATCGTGGGCGTGCTGTTGCAGCGTCGCCTCGGTGCCATCGGTGTACTCAACCGCCTCGTCGAACAAAGGCGGCGCCATGGCGATCTGATGACCCGGGAAGTAATGATTGTAATGCATCCCATCCATCAACGTGACGCCTTCGGGAGGCTCCTCTTCGTAGCCGGTCATGAGGGCATAAACGTAGTCGGCGCCATATTCACGGAACTTGGTCCCCTTGAAAACGGATTCGCCGGCCCGCCCCTTGGTTATAAGAGAGAGGTCGGGCGGGAGCGCGCCGCCATTGGATGCCCTCGCCGCTTGATCATTGGCAAAAGGAGACGGGAATCTGTCCGCCGCCCTCGCCGCACGGGAGTACATCTCGCCTTCATCATCCGGACCATCCGTGACCTCATACTCACCGGCGATCGCCTGCACTTCCTCGGGACTGAGACCCAAGCCTTCCAGATTACGGAAAGCGATGAGCTTGAGGGAATGACAGTTGGAGCAGACAGAGCGGTAAACCTGCAACCCACGTTGCAGATCACCTCGGTCGAATGTTCCGAAAACGCCGCCAAAGCTCCATTTTTGCGCCGGAGCCAGGGTCCCGCCAGCGGCATGCCCGTCACCGGAAGCGAAAGCCACCATCAACGCCGTGGTGGCCGCGGCAGCGAGCCTCTTCATTCTGCTGCTCCCATAGCCGATTGCGATGGTTTAAGAACCGCGTCGCTGATGCTGGACGGCAACTCCTTCGGCCGTTCGAACATCCCGATCAACGGAATGATGACCAGGAAATGGGCGAAGTAGTAAGCGGTCGCGATTTGTCCGATCCAGATCCATGCCCCTTCCGCCGGATTGCCGCCGACGACACCGAGAAGGACGCAATCGGCAAGAAAGATCCAGAAGAAC
>JAHCKI010000094.1 GCA_026125865.1 Rhodospirillales bacterium | reverse complement strand
CCATTGGCCGCTTCCAGGCCCAGAAGGCCGCCGCCGATGACCACGGCCCGGTGGCGTTGTCCCGAAACGGCGATCATCTGATCCACGTCGGCAATGTCGCGGAAGGTGATCACACCGGGCAAGTCCTTGCCCGGCAGGGGTAGGATGATCGGATTCGATCCCGTCGCCAAGAGCAGCCGGTCGTAAGGAATAGCGGTTCCGTTTTCGGATGTTACCGTACGGCCACGACGATCGATGTGGGAGATGCGATGACCCTTGTGGAGGGTAATGTCGTTGTCCACGTACCACTGCTCGTCGTTCAGCATGATCTCGTCGATGGTTTTCTCGCCTGCGAGCACCGGCGACAACAGGATGCGGTTGTAATTCCCATGCGGCTCGGCTCCGAAAACCGTAATGTCGTACATGTGCCGGTCGAGCTTCAGCAGTTCCTCGACGGTCCGCATGCCGGCCATACCGTTCCCGACCACGACGAGTCTTTGTTTCATGGCAGTCGCCCTATTGTTTACACAAAAAGAGTGGTCGCGGCGCTGTCTGCAAACGGTCGCGTCCGCGGGCGAGGCGTTGGCCTCGTCCTATTTCCAGCGGAAAGCAACAAACATGCCATCGCCGGAAAACGTCCCACTGGCCGGCAATGTGCCTGCACAGCAAGGATTCCGGCTCCCGTCGTCGGGCCGGAGGTAATGTGCCTTGGTGACGGTGTTGGCTATCGCATGTGCAGTGCAGCAAAAAACGCCTACTATTTGCGCATCAATGCCACAATGATGAAATTATAGGCAGCACCCATTATCCGTAGAAACTCTGAGGTTTAGTCATAACGCTTCCGATTTTAGCGTTTTGGCATGGAGGTTGCTTTCCCAGTGCCGACACCGCCGCTGGCACCCGCCGGACGGCGGTTTGCTACGGGCGCAAAGCGCGGTGCTCTCGCCAATCCATGAATGGAGCAAACTCAATTTTGCTCCCGTGCGAAAAGGACTTGCCAATGTCTCTACAGAAAACCTCGAGGCTTAACCTCTTGTCGTTCCAGGGCAATATCAAGATCCTCCATATCACCTGGGTCGCGTTTTTCATCAGCTTCTTCGTTTGGTTCAACCATGCGCCATTGATGGCGTCGATCCGAACCGCTCTCAATCTGAGCGACCAGGAGGTGAAGACACTGCTCATCCTCAATGTCGCACTCACCATCCCGGCTAGAATCATCATCGGGATGCTGGTCGATCGTTTCGGACCGCGCATTTTGTACTCGGCCCTCCTGGCGATCTCCGGGTGCCTATGCATGTTGTTCGCCATCGCGGACGATTTCCAGACAATGGCCATTACCCGCTTCCTGCTCGGATTCGTCGGCGCCGGCTTTGTCATCGGCATCCGCATGATCGGCGAGTGGTTTCCCGCCAAACAGGTGGGCTTGGCCGAGGGCATCTACGGCGGCTGGGGCAACTTCGGTTCGGCCGCCGCGGCGATGACCCTTCCCACCATCGCCTTGATGTTCGGTGGCGACGACGGCTGGCGCTATGCCATCGCACTTACCGGCATTATCGCTCTCGTGTATTCGGTTCTTTATTATCTTGCGGCCCGTGACACGCCCAAGGGCTCGACCTATTTCAAGCCAAAAAAGGCGGGCGCCATGGAAGTCACCAGCAAGGGCGACTTCTTCCTCTACATCGCCATGAAAGCACCGCTGTTTCTGGCACTCGCGCTGCTCACCTGGAAACTCGGCCCGGGCAACCTCAACATGATCCCGTTTGCGTTTGCAGCGGCCGTGTACGGCATTCTTGCCATATTGTATGTCTACCAAATCTATCACATCTACAACGTCAACCGATCCGTTTTCACCACGGAGATCCCCCCCATCCACCGCTACAGCTTTCGTCAGGTGGCGGTGCTCGACCTAGCCTATCTGGTAACCTTCGGCTCCGAACTCGCCGTGGTGTCCATGCTGCCGTTGTTCTTTACGGATACGTTCGGACTGTCCCAGGTGCTTGCCGGTCTGCTCGCCTCCGGGTATGCGTTCATGAACCTTGTTGCGCGGCCGGGCGGCGGCCTCTTCAGCGATTGGTTCGGTCGCAAAAAGACCTTGTTGATCCTCCTTACGGGACTCGCTTTCGGCTATTTCGCCATGTCGCAGATCACATCCGAGTGGTGGCTGCCCCTTGCCGTCGGCACGACCATGGTCTGCTCGTTCTTTGTCCAGGCCGGTGAAGGCGCGGTGTTTGCGATGGTACCGTTGATCAAGCGGCGGTTAACGGGTCAGGTGGCCGGGATGGTTGGCGCCTACGGCAATGTCGGTGCGGTCACCTTCCTTACCGTTCTGTCGTTCGTCGAGCCGAGAGTGTTTTTCATGGTCATCGCTTGCGCTGCCGTCGTGTCCATTGCTGCGACCTACCTGTTCCTCGACGAGCCGGAAGGACAGATCGCGGAAGTGCTGCCCGACGGTACCGTGCAGATGATCGATGTCGGCTGATTGACTGCAATACCCCGACCATGCGGTATGATGACCGCATGGTCGGAAGAACGCACTGGATCCAATCGTTGCCACAACCGCCGCGCGTCAGCATCGGTCAGTATTCGACGACCGGCCGCAAGGAAGCCAACGATGATTTCTATGGAGTGCTGATCCCCGAAGAACCGTTGGTCGGCAACAAGGGATGCGCCGCCGCCATCGCCGACGGGATGAGCGGCAGCGCCCAGGGCAGGATCGCCAGCGAGACGTGCATCAAAACCTTCCTCACGGATTACTTCAGCACACCCGAATCGTGGACGGTGAAGACTTCCGTTGGCCAGGTCCTGCGTGCCCTCAATCGTTGGCTGCACGGCCAAGGGCTGGCCTTGACCGCATCCGAATACGGCATGGTCAGCACCTTTACCGGCCTCGTCCTGAAATCGGCGATGGCGCATATCTTCCATGTGGGCGATTGCCGGCTCTCGCGAATCAGCGGTGGCAGCCTGGAGCCCCTCACCCAGGACCATCATCTCCGTTTCGCCGGCGGGCGCACCTATCTCTGCCGGGCCATGGGGGCGGACGTCGATGTGGAGGTGGACTATCGGAGCCTCCCTGTTTTAGCGGGCGACGTCTTCATCTTCACCACCGACGGGGTTCACGAATACATCCGCGATCGCGACATCCTCCGCCTGGTCGAAGAAAACGCCGACGACCTGGATGCCGCGGCACGGGCGATCGTCGCCGTGGCTTACGAGGGTGGCAGCCCAGACAATCTCACCTGCCAGATCGTCCGCATTGATCGTCCGGGCGAAGACGACGCCAATGCCCACTTCCAGAAACTCCAGGAACGCCCATTCCCGCCTCCCCTTGAACCTGGGATGATCCTCGACGGTTACCGGATCTTGCGTGAGCTCCACGCCAGCAAGAGAACCCAGATCTATCTCGCGGTCGATGTGGAAACCGAGGAGCGCGTTGCTCTCAAAACACCGTCGCCGAATTTCCAGGACGATCCGTCGTACATCGAAATGTTTTCGAACGAGGAGTGGGTCGGTCGATGGATCGACAGTCCCCATGTTCTCAAGGTGCGGGACTCCCAGCGCCGGCGTCAGTTCCTTTACTACGTCACCGAATATGTGGAAGGCCAAAGCCTCCGGCAGTGGATGCACGACCATCCTCGGCCGTCACTCCCTGAGGTTCGTGTCATCGCCGAGCAGATCGCGGTCGGCCTGCGCGCCTTCCACCGCAAGGAGGTCATTCACCAGGATCTCAAGCCCGAGAACATCCTCATCGACCGCTTCGGGACCGTGAAGATCATCGACTTCGGTTCGACGCGGATCGCCGGCCTCGAAGAGGTCGCGTCGGTCACGGAGAACCACGGATTACTCGGTACCATCGACTACACGGCGCCCGAATACCTCCTCGGCGTCGTCGGCAGCCGACGATCGGATCTTTTTGCCCTCGGCGTCATCGTTTACGAGATGGTGACCGGCAAGCTTCCCTACGGTAAGGGTTTTGCGACCAAAAGAGCCGCCGAGACACTCACCTACGTGTCGGCACGCCACCACAATCCCGATATTCCGATCTGGGTCGACAAGGCCATCGCCAAGGCCGTCCACCGGGAACCGGTTCGTCGGTACGAAGCCCTTTCCGAGTTTCTCTACGACTTGAGCCATCCCAATCCGAAGTTCCTGGAAACGCGGCCGACCCCTCTCATCGAGCGCAACCCCGTGGCGTTTTGGAGATGGGTCTCGACCCTCCTATTCATTATTACGCTGTTGCTCTTGTATGACGTCGCCACATGAGCGACGGACCATTAACGTTGGACTGAATTCAAGATTCCGCCGCTGGACTTGCCAGTCTGCCGACAATTCCTACGAGCAATCCTTCAACATCATCCGCTGAGCCTGCCGGCTTTCAAGGATCGCCCCCTGAATATCTGGGGAGAGAAGCGTCAGTGGCAGAAGCCGTGTGATGTACCTTCTGGTTAGGGCCTGTAACGAAATAACGGCATCGATTATGTGGGAAGGAAGGAGTAGTTCCACTCGCCATGGAACTCGGCACGCCGAATGTTGAACCGCCCCGGTGATGACATTGGCGGGAACACGGCTGTCCGCGCATCCGATCCATAAATATTCCGAGTGCTGCAGATCGGCAAAGCGACGAGAATAATCCGGGTCCGCCCGCGTCTGCCGACTCGCCCAGGCGACATTGTTGTCTAACAGGTTCCGTAACATGGGTTATCCGCAGCTATTGAAACGCCACGGCCTTCGGCGCGCTTTACGACGCCAACCGCGATCGGACAATCTGATAGCCCGGACGCCACAAGTAACGAAGCGGCGCGCTCAAAATGTGCACCAAGCGCGTGAACGGGAAGATCAACAGGATCGTGAGGCCAAGGAACAGGTGGAGCTTGAAGATGAGCGCCGTTTCGGCGACGTAGTCGGCCGCACCCGCTTCGAAGGTGAAGATGCCCTGAGCCCAGGACATGAACTTGACCATTTCGTGCCCGTCCAGGTGGCCGGCCGAGACGAAAATGGTGAACAAGCCGATCACCAACTGAACGGCCAGGATGATCAGAATCGCCGTGTCGGAAAAGCTGGAGACGGCACGAACCCGCGGATCCAGCAACCGGCGGTGCAGCAGCATGACGGCCCCGGCGAGGCACACAAGACCGGCGATGCCGCCGACGAGCATGGCCATCACCTGCTTGAAACCATGGCCGATACCGAAGGCGTCGAATATCTCGATTGGTGTCAGCAACCCGACCAAATGACCGAAAAACACGATCAGAATGCCTGTGTGAAAAAGGACCGAACCGAGCATCACCTGCTTGCGGCGAAGGAGCTGGCTTGAACCCGACCGCCATGTATAGGGCTCGCGGTCATAGCGGACGATGCTGCCGAGGACGAAAACGGCCAGGCAGATATAGGGGTAAATGCCGAACAAGAAGGTGTTGAACGGGGTTTCCATGGGAAAGTCTCCTCAAGACGCCTGTTGACGCGGGCCGGGTGAGGCACCGTCCGCCGGCGTCGGCACCATGCGGTTCAGAATTTCATTGGCTTGTTGACAACCCTGCGACGGATCGGGCGCGCCCGCGAAGTGCACGGCCGCGTCTTCCCATTCGCGATCGAGCGCCTCAAGGTCGTCCGGCGCCACTTCGGGCTCATCGAGCAAGGCATCAACCTGCTCCCACGGTGCGTTTCCCCGCGCCAGCGCCTCCAACGCAAAAAAGACTGCTGCATAGATGCTACCGCGTTTGCGCAGACGCTCGCGCAACGCAGTGATGACGTGAAGCGGTTCGGTGACCAATTCGCGGGCGTCGTCCGTCGGTTGCGTCGACAGGAACTCAAGGAACAGAGGAACAAAATCCGGGAGTTCGCGAGCGTCAACGGTCAGTCCGTGGCGCTCGTAGAGCGCCATGAGATCGACCATCGCCTGGCCACGGTCGCGGCTTTCTCCGTGTACATGCTCGAACAGATGCAGCGAGAGCGATCGCGTCCGATCGAACAACAGCACGTAGCGTTCCTGCAGATCATAGAGATCTCCCGTTCGCAGCTCATCGATAAGCGGCTTGAGCATCGTCCTGTCCGAGGAGCCGAGCAGCGCCTCTGCTTCCAGGATTTCCTCGAATGCCGTTGCCGCCTCTTGCAGCTCGGCCGTCGGATAGGTCAGCAGCAGCGACAAGACCTTGAACGTTTGCGCCATTACAAGGCCTCCGTCGGTGTTGCCTTGCGCCGTTTGCCTCCGAACAAATTGCCTTCCGACATGCCCTGCGACGAGGTATTGCCAAAACTGAAGCCGCAACTGCCGCGCAGGTCGTAAGCGTCCTCGCCAACTTCACGATGAGTCGTCGGGATAACGAACCGGTCCTCGTAATTGGCGAGCGCCATGAGCTTGTACATGGCTTCGATCTCATCGATGGAGAGGCCAACCCGTTCGGCGATGCTCGCATCGGCAGCGCCGTCGACGGTCTTGGAACGCATGTAGGCGCGCATGGCGAGCATGCGCTCCAGCCCTTTCAACACCGGCTCTTCCTTGCCGGCGGTGAGCATGTTGGCGAGGTAGCGGAGCGGGATCCGCAGGGAGCGCACGTCCGGCACCTCCCCATCGACGCCGATCTTGCCAGCCACCGCGGACGACTGGATGGGCGACAGTGGCGGCACGTACCACACCATGGGCAGCGTCCGGTACTCGGGGTGCAGCGGAAACGCCACCTTCCAGTCCATGGCCAGCTTCCAGATCGGCGAGTTCCGGGCGGACTCCAGCCAAGCCGCGGGCACGCCGTCCCGTCGCGCCTGCTCCTGGACTTGCGGGTCGAACGGATTGCAGAAAATGTCCAGGTGCTGCTGGTAGAGGTCGCCCTCCGCCGGCGCCGATGCCGCCGCGCCGATGCGATCCGCGTCATACAGGATCACGCCGAGGTAGCGGATACGACCGACGCAGGTCTCGGAGCACACCGTCGGCTGGCCGGCTTCGATGCGCGGATAACAGAGGATGCATTTCTCCGATTTGCCGCTCGACCAATTGTAATAGATCTTCTTGTACGGGCAGGCGGACACACACATGCGCCAACCGCGGCACTTCTCCTGATCGATCAAGACGATACCGTCTTCCTCGCGCTTGTAGATCGCGCCGGACGGACATGCCGCGACACACGCCGGGTTGAGGCAGTGTTCGCACAGCCGCGGCAGGTACATCATGAAGGTGTTTTCGAACTGGCCGTAGATCTCTTTCTGCACCCCCTCGAAGTTGTAGTCCTTGGAGCGCTTCGAGAACTCGCCGCCGAGGATCTCCTCCCAGTTCGGCCCACCCTCGATCTTCTCCATCCGTTCGCCGGTGATCAGCGAGCGCGGTCTGGCCGTCGGCATTGCCTGGCTTTCCGGGGCGGTCTGCAGGTGCTCATAGTCGAAGGTGAACGGCTCGTAGTAGTCGTCGATCTCCGGCAGATCCGGGTTGGCGAAGATTTTCGCGAGGATCCGCCACTTCGCCCCCATCTTGAGTTGGAGCTTGCCGCCGGCGATGCGTTCCCAGCCGCCGTTCCAGCGCCGCTGGCTCTCCCACTCCTTGGGATAGCCGATACCCGGTTTGGTCTCGACGTTGTTGAACCAAGCGTATTCGACGCCCTCCCGGTTGGTCCAGACGTTCTTGCACGTCACGGTGCAGGTGTGGCACCCGATGCACTTGTCGAGGTTCAGCACCATGCAAACTTGCGCACGGATCTTCATTCCGCTGCCTCCAGCCTGGCGATGGCCGGCCCTTCGAGCCAGTCAACCTTTTTCATTTTGCGAACAACGATGAACTCGTCACGATTGGACCCGACGGTTCCGTAGTAGTTGAAGCCGTAGGCTTGCTGCGCGTAGCCGCCGATCATGTGCGTCGGCTTGAGAATGGCGCGGGTGACGGAGTTGTGAATGCCGCCCCGATGTCCGGTAACTTCGGACCCGGGAACATTCACGATCTTCTCCTGCGCGTGGTACATGAGCACCATGCCTTCGTTCACACGCTGGGAGACGACGGCGCGAGCGACAAGGGCGCCATTGGTGTTGTAGGCCTCGATCCAGTCATTGTCCTCGATATCCGCCTTCTTGGCGTCAGCCTCGGATATCCAGACGATCGGCCCGCCACGCGACAACGTCAGCATCAACAGGTTGTCGGTGTAGGTGGAGTGGATGCCCCACTTCTGGTGCGGCGTGATGAAGTTCAACACCACCTGTTTGGCGCCGTTGGCCTTGGCGTCGATGACAGGCTTGATGGTCTTGGTGTCGATCGGCGGCCGGTAGACGCACAGTGCCTCGCCGAATG
>JAHCKI010000093.1 GCA_026125865.1 Rhodospirillales bacterium | reverse complement strand
AAATCGGGATCGTGATTTAAAAAAATACGCGGAATTCGAGTTCCGTTTCTGCCGTGGCGAACAAAATCATCGCCGCGGCATATTTGTGAAACGCCAACCCTCGCGAACCGTAATACTTTGCGCTATACTTGCGTAACCGTTCCACGGTGACGGGTTCACTCGGTATCATTGCCGTGGGATTCTTTGTCAGAATTCCTGACTAGGCGTCCAATCATATTTGTTCGGACCGACGGACAAAAAATGGCGATGCGCTGCCGTGAGGCTGCGCCATAAGAGCGAACAATGTCGGATAGGGAGCGTCGTCCAACGGATGTCGCGACGGGATAGGTTTTTTAATCTCGGCTGGCCTGATGGAGTGACATGAAGATCCTGGTTCTCACCGACAGATTCGTACCGGAAGTTTCCGCTGTTTCCGTGCGCACCATGGCCCACGCCCGTGTGTGGCTGGAAGACGGCCACGAGGTGACGGTCGTGACCTGCGCGCCGAACTTTCCGCGCGGTGTTTTGTTCGACGGTTACGAAAACAAACTGATTCAAGAAGAAACCATTGATGGCGTGCGGGTGATACGCATCTGGTCTTACCTCTCGGCGAACGCGGGCATCGTAAAGCGAACCTTTGACATCGTCAGTTTTATGTTAAGCAGCATTCTGCTCTGCAAGCGGTTCGGCGATTTCGATATCATTGTCGCGACATCACCGCCGATCACGGTGCCGATCGCCGGCTACGTCATATCCCGCCGTTGCAAGCGTCCATGGGTTTTCGAGCTTCGCGATTTGTGGCCGGCGTCGATCTCGGCGGTCGGGGTCACGCAAAGCCGGCTTCTGGGGCTGGTCGAGAAGCTTGAACTGTTTCTGTACCGAAAGGCGGAACGGGTCATCTGCTTGACCCGGTCGTTTCGCACCAACCTGGAGTCGCGGGGCATTCCAACCGAGAAATTGGATGTCATCACCAACGGCATCGATCTGGAGCAGTTCCAACCGTTGCAGCCGGATCCGGCCGTCCGTTCGCAATTGGGCGTCGACGCGGACTCGTTTCTCGTCGGCTACATCGGCACCACTGGAATGGCGCATGGGTTGGAGACCGTCGTCGAGGCCGCGCATTTGTGCCGCGACCACCCAAAGATCCGCTTCTTGATCATGGGCGAGGGCGCCAAGCGCGATGAGTTGCAGAACCAGGCTCAGCAACTGCAGCTCACAAATCTCATTTTCAAGAATTTCGTGCCGCACCAGGATGTTCCCAAGTATCTGACCGCCTTGGACTTGGCCATTGTGCATCTCAAGCCCGACCCGCTGTTCAAAACGGTGATCCCTTCGAAGATTTTCGAGATCATGGCTTTGGGCGTGCCGCTGCTGCACGCGGTCGAGGGCGAAAGCGCGGAGATTGTGGCCGAAGCCAATTCCGGTCGCTGCCTCCCATCGGGAGACGCCAAGGCCATGGGTGAAGCGATCATCGAGCTGTCCAAAGACCGTCCACGCCTCGAGGCGTTTGCGCAAAACGGCCGTCAGGCGGTGGTCAACGGTTACGACCGGCGCGTGCTGGCTCGGAACGTAACCCAATCTTTGGAACGCGCACTCGCGAGTTCACGATCCTGATGATTGAATGACGGCGCGCCTGTCGGGATCACCGGTGCAGTGCTATAAAACCCCGAACTTGACTTAGGAAATACCCATGGATCTAGAGAAAATTCCGGTCGGGATGAATCCGCCGTACGACGTCAACGTCGTGATCGAAATTCCAGTCGGCGGCAACCCGGTGAAGTACGAGCTCGACAAGGCGTCGGGCGCCATCTACGTCGACCGCTTTCTGCATACCGCCATGTACTACCCCTTCAACTACGGCTTCATCCCCCACACGCTTTCGGAGGATGGCGACCCCGTGGACGCCGCTGTGTTGGGGCAGGTGCCCGTGACCCCGGGCGTGATCATTCGCTCGCGGCCGATCGGTGTGTTGATCATGGAAGACGAGGCCGGCCTCGACGAGAAAATTCTGTCTGTGCCCGTTGATGCGCTGCATCCGTTCTATGCCGATGTCGCCTCCTATCGGGAATTGCCGCCGATCATGCGCGACCAGATCTCGCATTTCTTCGGCCATTACAAGGATCTGGAGCCCGGCAAATGGGTGAACGTCAAGCGCTGGGGCGAACCGGAGGAGGCGTTCGAGCTGATACGGGCCGCCATCGTGCGCCTGGAGAACGACAAGAACGGCAACGGTAAGACCTGATCTTACTAGGCAGGGCGGCGGGAGGGAAAACACATGTCGGACCGCATGGAGATCGTCGAAGGCGATATCGCCCGGCTGGACGTCGACGCCATCGTCAACGCCGCCAACCGATCCCTGCTTGGCGGCGGTGGTGTCGACGGCGCCATTCATCGCGCCGCCGGCCCGGAGCTGCTGGCCGAATGCCAAACTCTCGGTGGTTGCGCTACGGGCGATGCCAAGATCACCAAGGGATACGGGCTCCCCGCGAAGCACGTGATCCATACCGTCGGTCCGGTGTGGCATGGGGGCAAGACTGACGAGGACGCCTTGTTGGCGTCATGCTATCGCCGGTCGTTGGAGATTGCCCGCGATTGCGGCCTTGCGTCCATAGCGTTTCCGGCCGTCTCCACCGGTGTCTACGGTTTTCCCGCCGAACGCGCCGCCCGGATCGCGGTGCAGACGGTGCGCGACTTTCAGGCCGACAATGCGCTCCCCGCGACCGTCATCTTTTGTTGCTTCGGTCAGGTCTCCGTTGACGCCCACGAAGCCGCTCTCCTCGGTCCCGGCACCGGCTGCGCGCCGGATATCGAGTAGTCTCCAATTTACCTATTTCGCCTGCGTTTGGTGCAGCGGAATGAGAAACGGCGAACGGGGGTCATGCCGTTGATGCCGCTGCTTGGCGCGGGCGCGGCTATTGACGGCGTAGCAGTAGACGCAGCCGTGGGGACAGGTGTCGTAATCGCCGATATCCTTGGAGGCCCAGCAGCCGCAGCGCGGGCGGTGCGGCTTTCGCGCGGCGCGCAGCGGGGAACCGGCGATGGCGGCGAGACGGCTCGCGTCGATGCAGCTCGCCTCCACGACGCCCGGACATAGAAGCTCCGGTTGACCGCACAGGGTCAACGCGATGCCGTGGCGGCGGGCATAGCCGGCCAGTCGCGCGAGCAGGTCCCGTTTTTCATCCACGCCCGGGTCCCGCCAGTCGAAGCCATGGGCGCGGGCGGCGGCGGTCATGTTGCGGGCGGTCTTGCGGTAAACGTGGGCAAACGACACCACGACCTCGTCCACCGCACCTTCCAGTGCGCGCGCCAGGGCCGCGAACGTGTCCTCGTGCCAGGAGGTCGGCGTCAGCGAAGTGACGACGATGGGGTCGTACCGCCACACCACCCTCCCGTTTCCGAATATTCGCACAAGCCCGCGAACATCATCGACGGCGCGCACCCATGGGAGGGTCCCGGTGTCGAGCGCCCGCGGATAGCCGGTGATGGTGTACTGCACCACGAATGGATCGTCCCGCTTCGCCACCGTTTCCAGGGCCGGCAGGAAAGGACCGGCATTGCGGGTCCAGAACACGAAGCCGTCGACCGCGTCGCGACCAAGGGATACGGTCTGATCGGCGCCCCCATACGGATTGACGACACGGACATAGCCCGCTTCGAGGCGCGCGAGAAACCACGCACCGTAAAATGCCGGGATATCGGTTTTGTAGCTGGCCGAAACGATCATCGCATCAGTAGTGTGCCATGACGCGCGCCGCGGTAAAACCGGCTGTGATATTGCGCTCGACTGGAGAGGGGAGAATACGTGCAATCCGATGCTGTTGTCGTTCTTGGCGCCGCCGTGATTGCGCCGGGGGAGCCGGGGCCGGCGATGCGGCGGCGGGTTGCGCACGCCGTCGCGGTCATGCGAGATTGTCACATTTCGTACTTGGTTCTCTCCGGTGGTGTCGTCGGGGATCAGCCTGCGGAAGCGCACGTCATGCGGACACTCGCAAAACACCTGGGCGTCGCCGACGAGCAAATCGTGATCGAGGACCGGTCGCGCAACACATTCGAAAATGCCGTCTATTCGGGGCGAATCATGATCGATAGGGATTGGCGACGGATGACCATCGTCACCGATGGTTTTCATATGTACCGTGCCTTGTACGTGTTCCGGCGTCTCGGGCTCTCCGTCGACGGCGCGCCGGCGCCGCGGCCGCCCGGCATGTCCTCGGGTTCATGGCTGAAAGCCCACATCAATGAGTTTTGGCATTGGGTCTACTGCGCCTGGCTGTTCCGCATCGGTCGTCATCGCCCCATCGTCGCCAAGGTGTGGGGCACTAGAGCACGGTGCGATTAGGCTCGGTCAGCCTAATCGAACGGTCGTGCTCTATATCATTGTTTTCTAGAGCAAACCCATGCGATCAAGTGATTCGACTTGATCGCATTTTGCTCTAGGGGAAGGGGGTACATGTTGACCGACGACACTTCCACCAATAGCGTCGCCACCGCAACAACCACTCTGCCGCTCGCCGGCATCCGCGTGCTCGACATCGCGTCGTTCATCGCGGCGCCCTTCTGCGCCTCGATCCTCAGTGAGTTCGGCGCCGATGTGATCAAGGTCGAGCAACCCGGCGCCGGCGATCCGTTCCGTCGTTTCGGAACGCCGACAGAGCGGGACGGGTCGTCCCTGGCCTGGCTCAGCGAAGCCCGCAACCGCAAGTCCATCACCCTCAATCTGGGCGCGCCGGAGGGCGCGGCGTTGTTCAAGCGACTGGTCGCCGACGCCCACATGGTGTGCGAAAATTTCCGGCCGGGAACCCTGGAAAAATGGGGGCTGGGCTGGGATGAGTTGCGCGCCATCAATCCCGCACTCGTCCTCGTGCGTGTTTCCGGGTACGGACAGACCGGTCCATATAGAAACCGGCCGGGCTTTGCCCGCATCGCCCATGCCGTCGGCGGTCTGGCGCATCTCGCCGGCATGCCGGGTGAGCAGCCGGTGACGCCGGGATCGACGTCGCTCGGCGACTATCTGGCCGGATTGTACGGAGCGGTCGGCGCGTTGGTGGCCCTGCTCAACAGCAAGGAAACGGGACGCGGGCAGGTCATCGATATCGCCCTATACGAGGCCGTCTTTCGCGTCCTCGACGAACTTGCCCCCGCTTACGACCGATATGGTGCCATCCGTGAGCGGGAGGGAGCCGGCACGATCAATGCTTGTCCCCATGGCCATTTCCCGACCCGGGACGGCAAATGGGTGGCGATCGCCTGCACCACCGACAAGATGTTCCAGCGTCTCGCCAGGGCCATGGAGCGGGAGGAGTTGGCATCCGAGGCGCTCTATGGGCAACAGGAAAAACGCCTGGCCGCGCGCAGCGACGTCATCCGCTTAGTCGAGGCGTGGACCACCTCCCTCGATCGCAAGGAGGTCATGGAACGCTGTCTGGCCCACGACGTTCCCATCGGCCCCCTCAACACCATCGCCGACATCTTCAACGATCCGCAATTCAAGGCACGGGAGAATCTCGTCACGTTATCCGATCCCGACCTCGGTCCGGTGGTGGTGCCGGCGGTGTTGCCGAAATTATCGGAAACACCCGGCAGCGTTCGCTCCCTGGGGCCTGCGCTCGGTGACGCCAATGTGGAAATCTACCAGGGTTTCCTTGGATTATCGGAAGAGGAGATGGCGCGATTGCGCGCCGACGGTATCATTTGAGTCATCATGCTCCTGTTTTTGGAATAATTCTTTCTACAATCGGGTTGGTTGAAACACGAAGATACAAAGATGCGAATTATTTCATTTATGTTGCGGTGCAACATCACCGTTTAGGCTGCCGCCCACCGGTTTTCATCCGTACCAAGGTTCAAACTGCCGTTTTTCCGATCAAGCGCCCTCACACCGATTCTTCGGCCGGCATCTGTTGCAATTTTGTCGTTTTTTCGTCAAGGCGTTATTGGCTGATTTCGGCCTGGAGCCATTCGCAAAGCGCAATGCTGCTATTTTTCGACTCTTTTGATTTGCACTCGCACGCCGGTGATCTTATCTTTCTTGTGTGCAGCGCAGCACCGGCTGGATTACCCGCCACGCTCGCTGTACTTCTTGGACGTTTCCTCCCAAAAACTCGGGCCGTGCATTGCGCGGCCCTCTTTTTTTATCAAATAACCATTGGGTATTATGGGATATCGAGGGGGCGCTGCATGGTGATGACGTCCAACCAGCGGCCGAACTTGTAGCCGACCGCCAGCAATCGGCCCGTTTCGCGGAAGCCGAGGCGTTCGTGCAGGCGGATCGAAGCCAGGTTGTTGGAATCGCCGATTACCGCCACCATTTGCCGATAACCGAGGCCCTGACAGTTTTCGATGAGTTGCCGCAGCAGCGATGCGCCGTAACCGCGGACGACGGCATCGGGATGCACATAGATCGAATCTTCTACCGTGAACCGATAGGCCGAGCGGGGACGGAACGGCGCCGCGTAGGCGAAGCCGACGACGTCACCGCCGAAATCGGCCACCAGGAACGGCAGCGCCCTGTCCACGATGGCGTCGCGCCGCTCCGTCATCTGCGCGATGTTGGGGGGCACTTCCTCGAAAGTTCCGGTGCCGGTGGCGACATGGTGGGCGTAGATGGCCTGAATGGCCGCGATATCCCTGTCGTCGGAATCGCGAATGAGGAGGCGATCGTTGCGCGCCGGTGTCGTGTCCAAGGTCACGCTCATGCCGTCCTCAACACGCGGTAATCAAGCTCGGCGAGGCTTGCGATAAGCTGCCCGATGCGTTGCCTTAAGATTTCCATTCCCTTTTTTCGTGTCACTGTGTTTTCGTCCATATAGAGCGCGCGATTGATTTCGATCTGCAACACGTGGATTCCGTTCACCGGTTGGCCGTAGTGCTCGGTCGTGTAGCCGCCGGCATAGGGAACATTGCGGTTGACCGAATAACCGAGGTCTTTCAGTTCCTTTTCGGCCACGCCGATCACGATGGGCGCGCACGAGGTTCCGAAGCGGTCGCCGAGAACGAAGTCCACCCGCCGCTTGCCGCGGTCGCTGTCCATCGGTCCGCCGACCGACGGCATGGAATGACAGTCGATGAGCAGACAAGCGCCAAACCGGGCGACGGTCCCGTCGAGAATTGACTTCAAGGCTGTGTGATACGGGAAATAATGTTCCTCGATAATCCGCTTCACAGCGGCAAACGACAGCTTATCTCGATAGATCTCCTCACCGCTAGTGACGACACGGGCAACCGTTCCAAGGCCGGCGGCAACGCGGGGAGAGGTGGTGTTGACGTACGCCGGCAGCGGTCCATCGAACATGGCCGGATCCAGCTCGAACGGTTCGCGATTGGGGTCCACATATGCCCGCGGAAAGTGCGCCTTCAGCAGCGGCGCGCCATGGTGGACGGCCGTTTCGAAGATTTCGTCGACGAATGCGTCCTCCGATCGCCTGAGCGCGATGGCATCCAGATGGGATGCGGCCAAAAATGCCGCCGGATAATCTCGTCCCGAATGTGGAGACGCAAAAGCGAGGGGAACGGTTTGCCTGGCGGGTGACAACGTGGACCACGAAGCGGTTTCGCCATCATGCGTTTCGTTTTGTATTCCTTCGGCCATGTCGTCGGGTCCCAATGACGCTACCTCCTTTGCTCACGATAGAGCACGACCATGCGATTAGGCTCTGTTAGCCTAATCGCATGGTCGTGCTCTATATCTTTGCTCTAGCCCCGCATACAACGATTATGCTTACCATCCAAGACTTTGCGCGAGAAATAGAAGGGGAATTGCCTGAGCCGTGGAATATCGACTACTGCGGGGTGGGAAGGGAGACGTTGAGAGGCCCGAGATCCAGGTCCAGGGGCGCGGTGCGGCCTTGCGGAACCGAAATGATGCGCGCCCGTCCCGTCTTTGCATCGGTGAGGATGGGAACATTGCCGTACTCGGCGCTCGCGGGATCCAGTGATTGCCCGACCATGACGTATCGGCCCGGCTGCATTTCCGGCAGTTCCAGCCGGAAGGTGCCGTCGAGGGTGAGTTCAGCCGCCGGCAGGTCGGACACGTAATGGATGCGTCCCAGCCGATCGACCCTGTAGAGAAGCTGGTTGTCGGGGGGCAGCTTGGTAAGCTGCAGATAGGACGACTTATCGATCAGAGGCGCGGCGGCTTGAAGGTTCATGATGCGGCCGCTGAGGAGGACGGGCGTGTCGGTCGGGGTTTCGGCCGCGGCGGACGCCGAAGCCGTGACCGCCGCCGCCAAGGCCGGCGGCGCCTTCGCGGGCGCCGATTCTTCCGTGGCCGGCTCCGTCGATGGGGTCTCGGACATCTCTGTTT
>JAHCKI010000092.1 GCA_026125865.1 Rhodospirillales bacterium | reverse complement strand
GCCAGGGCATGGGTCCCGGTCAGGGCCCGGGGATGGGTCCCGGTCAGGGTCCCGGCATGGCCCCCGACGGTGATGACGACGCCAGCTAACTGAACCCGGCATTTCGTAGGGTTCAGCAAGGAGAAGGGCGGGTTCTCTGTCCCCCCAATCCCGCCCTTCTCCTGTTTCCCGTTTCCCCGCAGGCACGGCTTTGCCGAATCGTCTTGCCGTGCTATTGACCCGCGCCAACCTTCCTTTCGTTAGCTGAAGCACCGGCACCCGGCCGATCCGGCGGGCGGTGCTTTCGCCTATTCAGGAGTTGGCGGATGACCCGTTTCCCTGACGCACCCCTGGCCGAGGCGCTCGCCTTTGACGACGTGCTGCTGGTCCCGGGCTATTCGACCGTGCTGCCGGCCGAAGCCGACATCCGCACCCGGCTCACCCGCTCGATCAACCTGAACCTCCCGATCCTCTCCTCGGCGATGGATACGGTCACCGAATCGCAGCTCGCCATCGCCATGGCCCAGGCCGGCGGCATCGGCGTCATCCACCGCAACCTCTCGCCGGTCGAGCAGGCCGAGGAGGTGCGGCGGGTGAAGAAGTTCGAATCCGGGATGGTGGTGAACCCGGTGACCATCCACCCCGACGCGACGCTCGCCGAGGCGCTGGGGCTGATGAAGAACTACGGCATCTCGGGGATTCCCGTGGTCGAGCGGGGACCGGCGCCCGGCCGGCTGGTCGGCATCCTGACCAACCGCGACGTGCGTTTCGCCTCCGACCCGGCGCAGAAGGTCGCCGAGCTGATGACGCGGGAGAAGCTGGTCACGGTCGACGAGACGGTCGACCAGGCCGAGGCGAAGCGGCTCCTCCACCAGCATCGCATCGAGAAGCTTCTGGTCGTCGACGAGGATTATCGCTGCGTCGGCCTCATCACGGTGAAGGACATCGAGAAGAGCCGGCTCAATCCCAATGCCACCAAGGACGAGCAGGGGCGGCTCCGCGTTGCCGCGGCCTCCAGCGTCGGTGACAACGGCTTCGCCCGTTCGGAGCAGCTCATCGACGCGGAGGTCGACCTCGTCGTCATCGACACCGCCCACGGCCACTCCGAGCATGTCCTGCAGGCCGTCCGGCGGGTGAAGCAGCTCTCGAACCGGGTTCAGGTGATCGCCGGCAACGTCGCCACCGCCGACGGCGCCAAGGCGCTGATCGACGCCGGCGCCGACGCGGTCAAGGTCGGCATCGGCCCGGGCTCGATCTGCACCACGCGCATCGTCGCCGGTGTCGGCGTGCCGCAGCTCACCGCCATCATGGATAGCGTCGAAGCGGCGAAGAAGCAGAACATTCCGGTGATCGCCGACGGCGGCATCAAATATTCGGGCGATCTCGCCAAGGCGCTGGCCGCGGGTGCTGACTGCGCCATGGTCGGCTCGCTGCTCGCCGGTACCGACGAGACGCCCGGCGAGGTGTTTCTCTATCAGGGCCGCTCGTACAAATCCTATCGCGGCATGGGGTCCATCGGCGCCATGGCGCAAGGGTCGGCCGACCGCTATTTCCAGCAAGAGGTATCGGACCGATTGAAGCTGGTGCCGGAAGGGGTCGAGGGACGGGTTCCCTACAAGGGGCCGGCGGCGGGGGTCATCCACCAGCTCGTGGGTGGTTTGTGCTCGGCCATGGGCTATACCGGCAATCCCGACATCCCCAGCATGCAGCGCAGCTGCGCTTTCCGCCGCATCACCGCCGCCGGTGTCCGCGAAAGCCACGTCCACGACGTGACCATCACCCGCGAGGCGCCCAACTATCAAATGCCCGAATGACGGGCGAGCAATGACCGGTAGCATCGACACGAGCAGCGCGGCGTATATTCATCCCTCTACTCTGATGTATGGCGATGTGACCGTCGGCGAAGGCGCCAGCCTTTGGCCGCACGTGGTCATTCGCGCCGAAATGCACGCCGTCCGCATCGGCCGGTTCAGCAATGTTCAGGACTTCGTCATGGTCCACGTGGGCTGGGACACGCCGACTGTTGTCGGCGACTATTGCTCCATTACCCACCATGTCACCCTGCATGGCTGCACCATCGGCGACAACTGCCTCATCGGCATCAACGCCACGGTAATGGACGGCGCCGTCATCGGCGACAACACCATCGTCGCCGGCCATACCTTCATCCGCGAAGGCAGCGTCATTCCCGCAAACGCCGTCGTCATGGGGACGCCGGGGCGCGTGGTCGCCACCCGCAACAATTTCGTCGCCAACCGGGTCAACGCCATGCTGTACCACCGCAACGCCGTCGCTTACGCCCACGGCGATCACCGCGCCTGGAGCGGTCCCGATTTCGAAGCCTTCCTCGCGGCACAAAGGTCACGCTTCGAAGCCGAGTTCGCGGATCAGTTCACACCCCCCTCTTGACGTCGTTGGTCCCCCGGCCTAAATCCACCCTGACACCTGTTAGCACTCCCGCATGAGGAGTGCTAACAGGTGTCTGCTATTCACCAGGAATCATTAATTGCGTCGAGGAGGTTCAGCAATGAAATTCAGGCCCTTGCACGACCGTGTCGTCGTGCGCCGCGTCGATGAAGAGGAGAAAACAGCGGGTGGGATCAACATTCCCGACACCGCCAAAGAGAAACCCATGCAGGGTGAGGTGGTCGCCGTCGGCCCCGGCGCCCGCGACGAAAAGGGCGAGATCGCACCGCTCGACGTCAAGGCCGGCGACCTTGTCATTTTCGGCAAATGGTCGGGCACCGAGGTCAAGATCGACGGTCAGGAACTCCTGATCATGAAAGAGTCCGACATCATGGGCGTGCTCGACGAGACATCGACCGCCTCGGCGGCGGCATAACGGAGGAACACAACCATGGCAGCCAAGGAAGTCCTGTTTTCCAACGACGCCCGCGACAGAATGCTGCGCGGCGCCGACATTCTCGCCAATGCCGTCAAGGTCACCCTGGGCCCCAAGGGCCGCAACGTGGTGCTCGACAAGAGCTTCGGCGCGCCGCGCATCACCAAGGACGGCGTTTCGGTCGCCAAGGATATCGAGCTCTCGGACAAGTTCGAGAACATGGGCGCGCAGATGCTGCGGCAAGTGGCATCGAAAACGTCCGATGTGGCCGGTGACGGCACGACGACGGCAACCGTGCTCGCCCAATCGATCCTGCGCGAGGGCGCCAAGGCCGTCGTCGCCGGGATGAACCCAATGGACCTGAAGCGCGGCATCGACCTGGCCGTCGCCGCCGTCGTCAAGGACTTGGGGTTACGCACCAGGGCTGTGTCGACCAACGCGGAGATCGCGCAGATCGGCACCATTTCCGCCAACGGCGACAGCGAAATCGGCGATTATCTGGCGCAGGCGATGGAAAAGGTGGGCAATGACGGCGTCATCACCGTCGAAGAGGCCAAGGGCCTGCAGACGGAACTGGATGTGGTCGAAGGCATGCAGTTCGATCGCGGCTACATCTCGCCCTATTTCGTAACCAACGCCGAGAAGATGGTCGCGGAGCTCGAGGATCCTTACATCCTCATTCACGAGAAAAAGCTGTCGGGTCTGCAGGCGCTTCTGCCGATCCTCGAAAAGGTGGTTCAGTCCGGCAAGCCGCTGCTGATCGTCGCCGAAGACATCGAAGGCGAGGCGCTGGCCACGCTGGTCGTCAATAGACTCCGTGGCGGCCTCAAGGTGGCAGCGGTCAAGGCCCCCGGCTTCGGGGACCGGCGCAAGGCCATGCTGGGCGATATCGCAGCTCTGACGGCCGGCCAGGTGATTTCCGAGGACCTCGGCATCAAGCTGGAAGCCGTCACCATGGACATGCTGGGCCGCGCCAAGCGCGTGATCATCAACAAGGACGATACGACGATCGTCGAAGGCGCCGGCGCCAAGGACGAAATCGAGGCGCGCTGCAAGCAGATCCGGGCGCAGATCGAGGAAACGACCTCCGACTACGACCGGGAAAAACTGCAGGAACGGCTGGCCAAGATGGCCGGCGGCGTGGCCGTGATCCGCGTCGGCGGCGCCACCGAAATCGAGGTGAAGGAGCGCAAGGACCGCGTCGATGACGCCATGCACGCCACCCGCGCCGCGGTCGAGGAAGGCGTTGTTGCCGGCGGCGGCGTCGCCCTGCTGTATTCGACCAAGGCTCTCGACGAACTGACCCCCGACAACGACGACCAGCGTGTCGGCATCGACATCGTCCGCCGCGCCCTGCAGGGGCCGACCCGGCAGATCGCGGAAAATGCCGGTACCGACGGCGCCGTCGTCACCGGCAAGCTGTTGGAGAAGGGCGATTTCGACTGGGGCTACAATGCGCAGACGGCCGAATACTGCGACATGGTCAAGGCCGGTGTGATCGACCCCACCAAGGTGGTACGCCTGGCCTTGCAGGATGCGGCGTCGGTGGCAGGCCTGCTGATCACCACCGAGGCAATGGTCGCCGAGAAGCCGGAGAAGGATGACGACGGCAGCGGCGACGATTACTAAACACCAAGCACCGTAGATACATCATAGCCGGGGCGGCCACGCGGCCGCCCCGATTTCTATTGTACTGCTGTGTAGTATCTCAACTTGAAAATCCGCCACGCTGTCAATCTGTCGAATCGGTCTTGCCAATCCTATCTCCCGCCTACCGACGAGCAACACCAGGGGTTGGTGTGCCTGAAGGACCGAGAGGCGAGAAGCGCCCCGCCGACGCAATTGGTGCTGCAGTGAAGATTATGCGTATCGCCACTGGCGAGGAAGAAGAAGACATCGTTTCGCTTGACGACGGCAAAAATCCGGCCGCCAAGGGGTTAGAGGCGAAAGGTGGGAAAGCGCGGACGTCCAAGCTGACAGAAGAGCAGCGCGCGAAAATCGCCCGGAAGGCGGCTGCGAAACGATGGGCAGAAAGGGAATAGAAATTTTGTTACTTTATGGTAGAATTGCCTGCGGCTAAAAATGGCGGGGGCGGTGGGATTCGAACCCACGGGGGGTGGACCTAAGAGCCCGTAGCCCCTTACGGTTTTAAAGACCGCTGCATTTCATTGCTCTGCCACGCCTCCAAGTGAGTGCCGATTCAGGGCCACTACCTTCAACCTTTGCTGGGGGCCAGGTAGTGGCCCTTGCTGTTTGTCCTCGCCCCCGTGGTCGCTCGGCAGATCCCCGGGGGCTCTGAACTCTTCTCATGGCAATCTCCTCAGCACGCAAGTGGATACTATCCTATCGGTTATGGATGTCAAGTCGATTAGTGGTTATTATCCAAGAATGTTGGTTGACGAGGCGAACGACGTAGCTTAGATTGCATTCGAGCCGTCCATCAAGCCGAAAGGAGTCTTCCAGATGCCTGGCGAGAACGAAGCAAAAACCTTGGATAATTTTGACGAGTCGCAAACAATGGGCGCTCAAAAGCGCGAGCGGTCGTCAATTGGCTTCCCCTACATGGATTTGAGCGATGTTTTGCAGGCCGCCTCTGTCATTCATGCGAATGTAGGTACCGGCACATGTTCCGCGGACCAACTGGCAGCTTGGCTAGGCACAAGCCCAACAAGTAGTGCTTTCCGCGTCCGACTCTCAGCATCCCGCATGTTCGGGTTGATTGAGGCAGATCGAAGCGAGTCGATTCGCCTTACCCATCTCGGCCAGAGGGCAATGGACCCACAACAGGAACGGGCAGCTTGGGCTGATGCGTTTCTAAGCGTGCCTCTCTATCGAGCTGTCTATGAGAAGTTTAAAGGCAATGTTCTTCCCCCCACTGCTGCGCTTGAGCGAGAGATCGTGGCAATGGGTGTTGCGGAAAAACAAAAGAGCCGCGCCCGTCAGGTTATGGAGCGGGCAGCCGAGCAGGCTGGATTTCTCGAAAGCGGTGGCGACCGATTGGTTAAGCCTGGAATTGTGGAAAAAACCGATACAGGCAAATCCAACGAACGCGGTCGCGGCGGTGGTAGTGGTAACAGCGGCGGTGGGCAACCGCCCGACGTTGACCCAATCATAGCTGGATTGTTAGCGCGCCTACCCAAGCCAGGGAGCAAATGGCCTAAAGCACAGCGAAAGATTTGGCTTGGTCTTTTCGAAGGGAGTTTTGATTTGATTTATGAGGATGACGACGGAGAGAAACCGCCTTCACTAAGGAACGAAGATTCTTGAAGCTAAGCACTAAATTTCGCGTGATTTGGGCATGAACAATCTGCCCCTGAAATCCCACATCCAAATCCTCGACATGCTTTGCGAGAGTTCGTCCATGCGCTCTATCTCTCGCGTCGCGGACGTATCGACCAACACGGTTTCAAAGCTCTTGGTCGTTATAACGTTTGTTACAACTTCGTACGCATTCACAAGACGCCACGAGTCACACCAGCAATGGTCGCTGGTTTGATTGATCGTGCGTGGAGCATGGAAGACATCGTTGCACAGATCGACGCCAATGCGTTGAAACCAGAAGCGCGTAGCCTACACAAGAAAAGCATATACTGATGGCCATTCGTGAACACCCAAAACTAGGTACGGTTTTATTTTGCGATTTTGATTCCGGCTTTCGGGAGCCGGAAATGGTTAAGCGCAGGCCGGTAGTTGTTATCAGCCCAAAAATTAAAGCACGTCATCAATTGTGCACCGTCGTTGCCCTCAGTACCAGTGCGCCAAAACCCATCATGGCCTATCATTGCCAAATTGATTTACGTCCACGCCTTCCGCGCCCATGGACTAGCGATGGTATTTGGGTGAAGGGCGATATGATCAACACTGTGGCATTCCATAGACTTCATTTGGTCCGGCTTGGAAAGGACGTGAGCGGGAAGCGTATCTACGCATATGAGCCTCTAAGTGACGAAAATATAAAGAAAATTCGTAAATGCGTGCTACATGGTGTTGGCTTGTCTACATTGACAAACCAGCTATGAGAGTGTATATTGTTAGATGTTAGCGGCGCTCGCGTAGCGATCCGCGTCTAAGACCCCACCAGGGGCCGCCGTAGAAAATGACGATTGCAAGTCACTCTGCGGCGCAGCTTTTGGCTCCCTTACGGGGGCCTTTTTTGTTCAAACTCAAACTGCGAAACTACCAACGGCTGGCTCAACGGGCGGCGATCGGCTACGTTGGATCGCCATGACAGATCGCATCCTTATCATTGATTTCGGCTCGCAAGTGACCCAACTCATCGCCCGGCGGGTGCGGGAGAGCGGCGTCTATTGCGAGATCCAGCCTTACAACCGGGTCGATGGGGCGCTGCTCCGGGACTTTCGGCCGAAGGCGATCATCCTGTCGGGTGGGCCGGCCTCCGTCACCATGAGCGACACACCGCGCGCCGACGACGCCGTGTTTGCCTTGGGCGTTCCCGTTCTGGGGATCTGTTACGGCCAGCAAACGATGGTCGCCCAGTTGGGTGGCCGCGTCGAAAGCTCCGAGCACCGGGAATTCGGCCGCGCCTACATCGATATCACCGACGATTGCGCCTTGTTCGGCGGTGTGTGGAGCCGTAACGGCCACGAACAGGTGTGGATGAGCCACGGCGACCGGGTCACCCGGTTGCCCCCGGGGTTCCGGCCGGTGGCCGTTTCCGATGGGGCGCCATTCGCGGCGATCGCCGACGATGCCCGTCGTTTCTACGGGCTGCAATTCCACCCCGAAGTGGTGCACACCCCGCACGGCGCCGACCTGCTGCGCGCCTTCACCCACGAAGTATCGGGCTGTCGCGGCGACTGGACCATGGCGGCGTTTCGCGATCAGGCCATCGGGCGGATTCGCGAGCAAGTGGGCGGCGGCAAGGTCGTTTGCGGCCTTTCCGGCGGCGTCGATTCCTCGGTCGCCGCGGTGCTCCTGCGCGAAGCGATCGGTGACCGGCTGACCTGCGTCTTCATCGACACCGGGTTGCTGCGCCAGGGGGAAGCCGACGAAGTCGTCGGCCTGTTCCGCGGCCATTACAATATTCCGTTGATTCATCGCGACGCATCGGACGAGTTCCTTCGCCGCCTGGACGGTGTCAGCGACCCCGAAGCCAAGCGCAAGATCATCGGTGCCGCCTTCATCGATGTGTTCGAGGCTGAAGCCAACAATATCGGCGAGGCCGACTTCCTGGCGCAAGGCACCCTTTACCCCGATGTCATCGAATCGGTGTCCTTCGCCGGTGGCCCCAGCGTCACCATCAAGTCGCACCACAACGTCGGCGGCCTGCCGGAACGCATGAACCTGAAGCTGGTGGAACCCCTGCGTGAGCTATTCAAGGATGAGGTGCGGGAGCTGGGCCGCGAACTGGGCCTGCCGGAAGTCTTCGTCCGCCGCCATCCGTTTCCGGGTCCGGGCTTGGCGGTGCGCATTCTCGGCGCCGTCACGCGCGATGCCGCCGACCTTCTGCGGCGAGCGGACGTCATT
>JAHCKI010000091.1 GCA_026125865.1 Rhodospirillales bacterium | reverse complement strand
ACCGCGCGATCAGATTGACCCAATCTGATCGCGCCGTGCTCTAGCGCGCGTTATGTTCGATGATGCAAGATCGCTGGAACCGCATCGAGGCGAGATATGACGGAAAAGATGTTGTCACTCATGCTGGAGCAAATGATCCAGATCATCGTGGCGCATGCTTATTTCGCCCGCGAGCAGATCGGCAAGGAAACGCTTGACGACAAGGTGTTGCGGGCGATGGCGCGGGTGCCGCGTCACCATTTCGTGCCGCCGGAGATATCCGGCTACGCCTATGCCGACCAACCCTTGCCGATCGGTTGCGACAAAACCATCTCGCAACCGTTTATCGTCGCCTTGATGACGGACCTGCTCGACGTGCACTCAACCGACAAAATTCTCGAAGTCGGTACGGGCCTTGGCTATCACACGGCAATTCTGGCTGAACTGGGGAGCGCCGTTTACAGCATGGAAATCGTTGAAGACTTGGCCATGCAGGCCAAGAAGCGGCTCGAACCCTGCGGCTACGGCGACGTCCATACCCGTGTCGGCAACGGCGAATTCGGCTGGCCGGAACAAGCGCCGTTCGACCGCATTTTGGTGTGCGCGGCGAGCGATCTGATACCGGCCGCGTTGCTCGGACAGTTGAAGCCAGGCGGACGCATGGTGGTGCCGACCGGGCTCCCCGAGTCCCAAAACCTGACACTGGTCGAAAAAAGCGCAACGGGCCGGATCAAGGTTACCGATATTCTCCCCGTCCGTTTTGCGCCCTTGGAAAAATCCGACTGAGCCTGTTTCGCGGGGCATTGCGGACGGTGGCGGGATCGTGGCATCACGCGGTTCATGTTCTTCACCGCATCCAAATTATTCTGGCTGTTGGCGCAACCCGGCAACCTTCTGGTTGTCCTGTTGGGCGTCGGCGCGCTGCTGCTGTGGACACGCCGGCAGCGAATCGCAAGGTTTTTGGTATCCGCTGTCGCGCTCGTGCTGTTGATCGTGGCGACCGTGCCCCTCGGCGAATGGTTGATATTGCCGCTTGAGGAGAGGATTGGCCGCCCGGCCACATTGCCCGAATCGGTAGACGGAATCATCGTCCTAGGAGGGGCGTTGGACTTCCGCATAACGCAATCGCACGGTGAATTGGCTGTAGAAGACAGTGGCGAACGGGTCATCGAGGGAATGCGCCTGGCGCGTCGCTATCCGAGCGCGCGAATCGTTTTTACCGGCGGCGCCCCCAGCCTTGCCGGTTCCGTCCCCATAGACAAGTCGCGCTGGCTGTCGCCGCTGCTGCGCGATTTTGATGTTTCGTTGGATCATGTCATACATGAAAAACGATCAAGAAATACCTATGAAAACGCTTTTTTCAGCAAAGAGCTTGTCGCTCCGGAAGATGGCGAAATATGGCTACTTGTGACTTCGGCGTTCCACATGCCGCGCTCGGTCGGCTGTTTCCGAAGGGTTGGTTGGGATGTGATTCCATACCCCGTCGACTATCTAACATCTCCGGGTGCTGACTGGCTGCCGGAAGACATCAGCTTGTCGGACAATTTGGAACTATTGACCGTTGCGGTGCGCGAGTGGATTGGCTTGATCATGTACCGCGTATCCGGACGGACCGATGCTCTCTTGCCGGAGCCGCCTGGAGAAGTGCGTGAACAAGCTGGGAGTTGACATTGCGCCACGAATCGGCGACCCCAAAGAGGATTGAACAGTATTGCGGTTTCGAGGATTGCGGAGCACGACACGCGCTTTGAGTGGTATGTGCCGGTCCGGAAGGCGTGGGGGCCTTGCCGTTGTTTGTCTGATGGTGTTTGTCTGGTTGCTCGCCTTGGCACCTACGCCGACGAACGCGGCGGACGAAAGCTTCGATGAATGGCGGATGAATTTTCGCGCGGCGGCGCTGGCGAGCGGCATTCGCGCCGGCACCTTCGATACCGCGTTCGCCGGGGTCTCTCCCATCCCGCGTATCATCGAGCTTGATCGCCGCCAGCCGGAGTTCACGCAAACATTCTGGAATTACCTCGACAAGCGGGTGACGAACGAGCGCGTCAATCGAGGGCAGGAACTTCTTCACCGGCACCGCGATGTGCTTGCCGCCGTTCAACGCCAATACGGCGTTCAGCCCCGTTTTTTGGTGGCATTTTGGGGGCTTGAAACCAATTACGGCGGCAACACCGGAGGCTATTCGCTGATTGGAGCCCTCGCCACGCTGGCCCATGACGCGCGCCGCAGCGATTTCTTTCGCCAGCAACTGATGGCTGCGCTGGAGCTGATGGACAGCGGCGATATTCCCACGAACGCCAAGAGTTCCTGGGCCGGTGCCGTCGGCAACCCGCAGTTCATGCCGACCAGCTACAAGGCTTTTGCCGTCGATTTCGACGGCGACGGCAAGCGGGATCTCTGGAACAGCCTTCCCGACGTATTCGCGTCCGCCGCGAATTATCTGGCGGCATCCGGGTGGCAGGGCGATCGCACCTGGGGTCGGGAGGTCCGTCTTCCCGGCGACTTTGACTATTTGCAATCGGGCCTGGACACGAAGATGCGTCTCGCCGATTGGCAACGGCTCGGCGTACGCCGTTCCGACGGCCGCGATCTGCCGTTCGTCGACATTGATGCCTCGTTGATCCTACCCGGCGGCGCCCAAGGCGGACCGCCGCTGATCGTCTATGACAACTTTCATGCCATCATGGCCTGGAATCGCTCGATTCTCTACGCGGTCTCCGTCGGCCATCTGTCCGATCGACTGGACGGACGGCCACCTTTCCAGTCGCGGCGGCCGGCTCACGAAGTTCCTCTTTCCCGTGGCGAAGTAATGGAAATGCAAAATCTTTTGACACAAGTCGGAATGGATACCGGCGGTATCGACGGCATCGTCGGCACCGGAACGCGCCGCGCCATTCGCCGCTACCAATCGCACGCCTCGCTGCCGGCTGATGGCTACCCGACGCCCGGTCTGCTCCAACACCTCCGACAGGGCGCGCCGCGATGAAGAAATTTTCAGCATTCGTGGTTCTTGCTGTCGCGGCGATTTTGGCGAGCGCTTGCACCGAAACCAAGGTTGCTCCCGAAGCGGTCAAGTCGACCGGGCGGTACAAGGTGGGCAAGCCCTATAAGGTTTCCGGCAAGTGGTACCATCCCGAAGTCGACGAGGACTATGACGAAACCGGCGTGGCGTCCTGGTACGGTCCCGGCTTTCACGGAAAGAAAACGGCCAACGGCGAAATCTACGACATGAACGACCTGACGGCCGCGCATCCGACGTTGCCGCTGCCGAGCGCCGTTAAGGTCACCAATCTGGAGAACGGACGCAGTATCCAGCTCAGGGTCAATGATCGCGGTCCCTTCGCCTACGACCGTATCATCGACGTATCGCGGCGCGGCGCGCAGCTTCTCGGCTTTCGGGAACAAGGGGTCACCCAGGTACGGGTGCAGATTCTCTCCGAAGAAAGCCGCGCCATGCGTGAAGATTTGGTGGGATATGGAGCACCGGCCGCCTTGCCGGAGGCGTTGGAGAAAAAACAGAGGGAATCGGAGGCAGCCACCCGTAAGCTGAACACCGGGCAACTCGCGGGTTACAGGGCGTCGGCGACACCACCCGCATCCGCTACCGCCTTTGCCGCGCCGGCACCGGCGACGTTGGCACCCATGGCGGCGCCAACCCCGCAAGTGCTTGCCGACGAGGTTGTCGAATCGCCCAAGCACTATGTTCAAGCCGGAGCGTTTTCACATCGGATCAACGCTGTTCAGGTTCTCGCGCAGCTACGCTATCTCGGGCCGGCGGAGATCGACACGGTGGTCAGTGAAGGCCGCGAGCTGCACAGGGTCCGTCTGGGACCCCTTGCCAACGCGGATGAGGCTGATCACTATCTCGACGCGGCAATTCGGTCCGGCTTTCCACTATCGCGAGTCGTTTACGAGTAGTGACGCTCTACCCTTGAGATGGGGACCCAGCGGGGCTACGTTTGGATACGTCCCATCACCCACGTAGCGACAGAGAGGATCATGCCTGCATCGCCTTCCCTTATCGCTAGCCGCTGTATCTCTTCAGTCTTGTTTTCGCTGTTTGTTGTGATTGCATTCGGTTTCACGTCGCCTGGCGCCTGGGCCCTGGAGACCGAAGCCAAGCAAGCGATTTTGATGGACTTGCAGACCGGTTCGGTTTTGTTCCAGAAAAACCCCGACGAACTCATGCCGCCGGCATCCATGAGCAAGATGATGACCGCTCACCGGGTGTTCGAGCGGCTAAGAGAAGGCAAGCTGAAGCTGGACGACAAGTTGATCGTCAGCGAGAACGCGTGGCGCAAGGGCGGCGCCAAGAGCGGCAGCTCGACCATGTTCCTCAATATCGGCGAGGAAGTGACAATCGATGATCTGCTCCACGGCATTATCGTTCAATCCGGAAACGACGCCTGCATCGTGGTCGCTGAGGGACTTGAAGGAAGCGAAACGGCATTCGCCGAAAAAATGACGTTAAGCGCCAAGGAAATCGGCCTCAAGAACAGTACCTTCACCAACGCCACGGGCTGGCCCGACCCAGCCCATCTGACCACCGCCCGGGATCTGGCGCTTCTCGCCAAACACACGATCGAAACCTATCCTGAATACTATGGCCTCTACGCGATCAAGGAGTTCAAACACAACGGTATCAAACAGGGCAATCGCAATCCGCTGCTGTACAAAAACATGGGCGCCGATGGCCTGAAGACCGGCCATACGGAAGCTTCCGGTTATGGCCTGACGGCGTCCGCGCGCCGTGGCGACCGGCGTCTGATCATGGTGCTCAACGGCCTCCCCAGTATCAAGGCGCGCACTCAGGAATCCGAACGGGTAATGTCATGGGGGTTCCGCGAATTCAGCAACCATTCCCTCGCCAAGGCCGGTGAAACCATCTCGGAGGCCGAGGTATGGCTCGGAACGCAGGGAACGGTGCCGCTGACGGTGGCGAAGGATCTGGTGATCACGTTGCCCCGCAATGCCCGCAAGGACATGACGATGACGGTTCGCTACAACGGCCCGATTCCGGCGCCCATCAACCAGGGCGAAGCCATCGCGGTACTGAATGTCACCGCGCCGGAGATGGTCCCGGCGGAAATCCCCCTGGTGGCGGCCACGACGGTGGAGCGGGCGGGTTTGTTCGGCCGCCTGTTTCTGCGCTTGAAACACGCCATCTTGGCGCAAATCAACTGAGTTTGACTTTGCATTGCGCGAGTCGCGGACGCTTCGTCACGTTCGAGGGTGTCGAGGGCGCCGGCAAGTCGACCCAGGTCCGAATTTTCGCCGAAACGGCGGAAGCGGCCGGTCTCAAGGTTGTATTGACGCGTGAACCGGGGGGGTGTGAGTCCGCTGAACGGATTCGCGAGCTTCTGTTGCATCCGCCCGCCGGTGGATTGTCGCCATTGAGCGAAGCCTTGCTGCACTACGCCGCGCGTCGTGAGCACCTGGGAAAAACCATAGAGCCAGCGTTGGCCGAGGGGTATTGGGTCGTCTGCGACCGATTTGCCGATTCGACCATGGCTTATCAGGGCTACGGTCTGGAATTGGGCGCCGGCGTTGTTTCGGCCTTGCACGATCTGGTCGTCGGCGATTTCGCCGCCGATATTACCGTGATTCTGGACATGCCGATCGAAACGGGGTTGGCGCGCGCCAAGGCCCGTTCGCCGGAGGGCGATCGCTACGAGCGGCTGGATTTCGATTTTCATCGCCGTGTCCGTGACGGCTTTCTGGAAATCGCGCGCGCCCATCCCGCGCGATGCATCGTGATCGACGCTGACCGAACACAGGAGGCCGTCGCCGACGCGGTGCGCATGGAAATCGCGCGGCGGCTGGGCGTGACGTTATGATGGAGCCGAATCCTTCCGTTCCCCCGGGCTTGGAGGCGTACGGCTGGCCGCCGGAGCCTCGGGCCAACTGGATGCTGGTGGGGCACGAAGACGCCGAACGAACGTTGCTCGAGGCTTATGGCTCGGAGCGGCTGCACCATGCCTGGCTGTTGTGCGGCGACCGCGGTATCGGCAAGGCGACGCTGGCGTTTCGCTTTGCCCGCTATTTGCTGGCCGAGGGCGGGGCAGGGGAGTCGGCCCCCCTGGACCTGTTCGGCGAAGCACCGAAACCCGACCACGGCGAAGGGTTGGCCGTGGCGCCGGGGCGTCCGGTATTTCGCCGTGTCGCCAGCGGCGGGCACGCCGATTTGTTTACCGTCGAACGCCGCATCAACGAGAAAACCGGTCGCTTGCGCTCGGAAATCGTGGTCGAGGATGTGCGTGGCGTGGTCTCCTTTCTCACCCATACCGCCGCCGAGGGCGGCTGGCGCGCCGTCGTCATCGACGGCGCCGAGGACATGAACCGCAGCGCCGCCAACGCCGTGCTGAAGGTGCTGGAGGAACCGCCCACGCGAACGGTGCTCCTGCTCGTGAGCCATCAGCCGGGGCGGTTGCTGCCGACCATTCGCTCCCGCTGCCGGCGCCTGCTCCTTAAGCCGCCCGACATGGCGGTCGCGACCGACCTTCTCACCCGATTTCGTCCCGACCTCGGAACCGACGCCGCCCGGGCACTGCTCGATCTGGCCGACGGCAGTATCGGCACCGCCCTGTCATTGGTGGACGTGAACGGGTTGGCCTTGCATGACGATGTCGTCGCGGTGTTGTCGAGCCTGCCGAGGTTGGACATGGCGGCATTGGATCGGCTCGGCGATAGGGTCACCAAGGAAGGCGCCGAGGGTAACTTCCCCGTCATCACCGGATTGTTCAACCGCTGGCTTGTACGCCTCGCGCGCGCCGCCACGCTCGGCGTCGATCAGCAGAGCGAAAGCGCGGCGGCAGCAGAGAGCGCCATGGTCGAACGGTTGGCGGCGGCGGCGAGTCTTGAACGCTGGCTCCAGGTGTGGGACAACACCAGCGCCTTGCTGGCACGCGCCGAAGGCGCCAATCTGGATCGCAGGCAAGTGATTCTCGAACTTTTTCTGAACGTTCGCAGCGCCGTTGGCGGCTGATCGAATGGCGACAGAGGTTCGGTCCCAACGGGTTCGACCGTCCTCGCAAAGGATCGACAATGACCGCGCGCAAGACCTTCTATGTCACCACCCCCATCTACTACGTCAACGATTCGCCCCACATCGGCCACATGTACACCACCCTGGCCTGCGACGTTCTGGCGCGCTTCAAGCGCCTCGACGGTTACGACGTCAAGTTCCTCACCGGCACCGACGAACACGGGCAAAAGGTGGACAAGGCGGCGCGCGCCGCCGGGCTGGATCCGCAGACCTTTACCGACCGGGTATCGCGCAATTTCCGTGACTTGGCCGAAGAGATGAACTTCTCAAATGACGATTTCATCCGCACCACCGAGGAACGTCATTTCCGTTCGTGCCAGGCGCTGTGGACGCGCTTGCTGGAAGGCGGCCACATCTATCTCGGCAGCTACGCCGGCTGGTACGCCGTTCGCGACGAAGCGTTCTATACCGAGAGCGAACTGACCACTGGACCCGAGGGCGAGAAACTGGCGCCGACGGGTGCACCGGTGGAGTGGGTCGAGGAACCCAGCTATTTCTTCCGGTTGTCGGCCTTCCGGGATCGGCTCTTGCAACTCTACGAAGAAAAGCCCGACTTCATCCTGCCGCGCAGCCGTTACAACGAAGTGGTGAGTTTCGTGAAGGGCGGGCTCCAGGACCTGTCCGTCTCCCGCACCACGTTCAAGTGGGGCATCCCGGTGCCGGGCGACCCGGATCACGTGATGTACGTGTGGCTGGACGCGCTCACCAACTACATCACCGCCGTCGGCTATCCCAATACCGACAAAGGAGAATTCGGCACGTACTGGCCGGCGGACGTCCATATGGTCGGCAAGGATATCCTGCGCTTTCACGCCGTGTATTGGCCCGCCTTTCTGATGGCCGCCGGTGTGGCGCCGCCCAAGCGCGTGTTCGCCCACGGCTGGTGGACGGTGGAAGGCCGGAAGATGTCCAAGTCTCTCGGCAACGCCATCGATCCCATACACTTGGTCGATACCTACGGCCTTGATCAGGTGCGCTACGTGATGTTGCGCGAGGTGCCGTTCGGCAATGACGGGGATTTTTCGCACGATTCGGTGGTGCGCCGGATCAACGGCGAATTGGCCAATGATTTAGGCAATTTATGCCAACGTGTTCTGTCCATGGTGGCAAAGAATTGCGACGCGGCGGTGCCGACTCCGGGCGCCTTTACCGCGGACGACGAAGCCATGCTAACGGCAGCGCATGGGTTGTTGCCGGCGGTGCGGAAGTCGATCGATGTACAGACCTTTCACGAGGCAATCGAAACACTGTGGACCGTCGTGCGCGCCGCCAACGGCTATGTGGACCGCCAGGCGCCATGGGCGCTGCGCAAGACC
>JAHCKI010000090.1 GCA_026125865.1 Rhodospirillales bacterium | reverse complement strand
GCTAGTTGTTGGGTCAGTCCCCAAAGCGCCAATTTGCTGACGGTGTACGACATGAAATACGGTGTCAGGTTCCACACCCGCTGATCGAGAATGTTCACGACAACCCCGTTCGCCTCGGCGGGCAACTGACGCGCAAACGCCTGGATCAATACGAACGGCGACCGGAGGTTGACCTGCATGTGCCGATCCCAGGATTCCCGGGTAACCGTCTCCCACTGATCGTTCTCGAACACGGAGGCGTTGTTGACGAGGCAGGTGAGCGGCCCCAGCGCCGCGACGGCACGGTCGATTAGGGTCTCGGCTTCGTCTTCGTGCGCCAAATCGGCACCAACGACCCGCGCCTTGCCGCCCATGTCACAAATCTCGGCGGCAAACCGATCGGCATCGGCCGCCGAACTGTTGAAGTGAACACCGATCGACCAACCTTGGCGGGCGAGGTCCAGGGCAATGACACGGCCAATACGTTTTGCGGCGCCGGTGACGAGCGCCGTTCGAACGATGGGATGAGACATGGCGGCACCATGACGAAGCCGCGAACGGGAATCAAGATGGCAAGAACTATTACGTAGCCGACGAAATCAGCTTGTCCACGCCGTACGCTTGGGCGGCGATATAGGCGGCATACAGCGCGAGAAATGCTATTCCGCCCCAACGCCCGAAGCGAACACAATACAGCACGGGCAGGAAAACCGCTGTCGACGCCAAAAGAACCCAAATGTCGAATACAAGAATTTGCTCATCGACCTCGATCGGCACCACGCCGGCAACGGTGCCCGCGACGAACAAGACATTGAATAAGTTACTACCCAGGACGTTGCCGACCGCGATGTCGACGTGACCGCGGATACCGGCGACAACCGAGGCCGCGAGTTCGGGAACGGACGTACCGAGAGCGACGAGCGTCAGCCCTATGACAGCTTCCGATACACCGAACTCACGCGCCAACCCAACAGAGCCTTCGACCAAGCGATCGGCGCCGAACAGGACGGCCGCCAGCCCCGTAACGGCAAACAACCAGGAACGCAGAGGCTTTTCTTTAACCTCCTCGATATCCTCTACCTCTTGCTGGAAGCCGATCGCCGCGACACTTTTCGACCCCTGGCGCTGACGCACCAATGACCCCGCCATGAATACCAAGAAGGCAAGCAACAAGATACCACCACCCCAGCGTTCGATCGTGCCGCCGGCAGTGAGCAGCGAAAACAGCAAGGTTCCCGCCACCAGGGCGACGGCATCCAAGTAGTTGCATTTCGATGCCATCGCGATGGGACGACAAATGGCGGTAAAGCCCACGATGAGGAGCACGTTGGCGATATTGCTTCCCACCACGTTGCCGACGGCGATGCCCGGCGCGCCGGATAAGGCGGCCTGGAGACAAACGACGAGTTCCGGCATCGAGGTCCCAAATGCCACCACCGTCATGCCGATGAGGAACGTCGAAACCCCCAGTTGACGCGCGACGGCGACCGAGCCCCGGACCAGGGCCTCCGCCCCGATCAGCAACAAGGCGAAACCGGCGATGACCTCAGCGACCAGCACCAAACACTCCGTTCTCTTCAGCGAGCGCCTTTGACCGCAGATCCGTCACCACGCCATGAAACTCCGCCACCAATTCCTCGTACAGGGATCTCTTGAACCAGATCGCCAACGCCGGCAATTCCTCGAAATCCACCCATCGCCAAGCGTCAAACTCGGGACTGCCGCTGGCGTTGAGATCGATGTCGGTATCGGCGCCGAGAAAGCGAAACGCAAACCAGCGTTGTTCCTGCCCCCGGTATCGTCCCTTCCATATCTTCCTGGCGATGTCCGACGGCAAATCATACCGAAGCTTGTGTGTCGATTTCGCTAACACTTCGACCTTGTCGGTCCCGATTTCCTCAAGGAGCTCCCGGTATATGGCCTTGAGCGCCTTTTCGTCCTTGCGGATGCCGCCCTGCGGCAATTGCCACGCCTCCGGCGAGGTATTGATGCGCTTCGCCACCAGCACCCGACCGTCACCGTCGAAGACGATGGCGCCGACCCCCTTTCGGTACGGAAGATCCTTCGTTTCCATGATGACACCGTTCAGGGAAACAGTTGACGGTTTGCCAACGCGGAAATGGGCGCGAGGACGACGTTGCGCTCGGCGAGACCGGACGCCCACACGGACAGTCGGTCGACCGACACGGGGTACGCCTGGGCGATACCGACGGCAACGGCATGATCCTTGGCAATCGCCTCCAACCGAGCCAGCGCGTCATCAATGGCTTCGATGGATGGCTCCTCGTCGAGAACGATATTCGCCACCGCGCTCGGGACACCTATTTCGCCCGCGAGATTGTGAACCACGCTGTTCTCTTTTGGCGCACCCGCGACGAACATCAGTCCCCGCCTTCCAACGGTACTCAAAATCGGGCGAAGACTGGTCTCCCGCACTTCCAACAGCGAGTCACCCGCGGTGACGACACCGACATATCCGAATGTTCGCCCAAGGATGGCTTCCAATCTTTCGATGTTTTCCTCCACCGTCAATGACGTCAAGAGTGCCGCGGGTCCGGCGTCGTTGAAGGGGAAATCCTTCGCCTCCATGGGGAGTTCAAGGATGATCTCGTGCCCGTCGGCGCGGGCCTGCCGTGCCCCGAAGGCGATATTGCGCGCGTATGGATCGAACGCCAGCGTCACCGCGCTGGGAAGCCTCTCGATCGCCATCCTGGTTGTCGCATCCGACAGGCCGAGGCCGGTAACGACGACCGCTATGCGGGGCCGATCATCGCGAACATCGAATGGCTTGGCGTAAGTGATCCACGGCATTCGGCCGTCTTCGGCGATCTTCGGCAGGGGGCCCTTCGGGCTATCCTCGATCAAATCCGGGTCGGGGGTATCGAGCCACGCGGTTTCCACGGCTTCGGCACGTGTGCTCTCCCCCTCGCCGCCATGCTCGGCGGCGGACGGCGGAAGTTGTTCCGCTTCCGTCACCGAATGCGTCGCGCCGCCGCTTTCGGACGATGAGTCCAGTTCCACAACGACGGCGCCCTTTGGCCGACTGGGCTCACTTCCGGAAAAAAGCCCCCAAATGGCGACGATGACCACGATGAGACCTGCGGAGACAAAAAGCGCGATGCGAGCTATTGGGTTGTCAATCATGCCGTGCTCTTGTTCGCTTTCACACGCGCAGGCAATACCGCATCAAGCCTTCGAACGGAAACTATCTTTGACCATCGGTTGTAGTTTTTTCCGAGAACAATGAAATACCGCGAATCAAGTCGAGTGCCCGAACCAACTGATAATCCTCGGGGGACTTGGACGACTGCTCCGGTCTTGCATCGCCGGATTCTTCGTCATTGCCGTCATTGTTCGTGTCCGTGTCGGTGTTCTTGTCCTTTTTCTCATCGTTCCCGTTGCTGAGGGCTCCGCGCAAGTCGGATTCCCTGCGGCGCTGCGGCTGGTCGACGGCTTCGATGCGGGCCTGTTTGACGACAATATCCGGTTCGATCCCCACCGCCTGAATTGAACGCTTGGACGGCGTGTAGTAGCGCGCGGTGGTAAGACGTATCGCGCCGTATCCCGCCAACGGCACAATGGTCTGCACCGAGCCCTTGCCGAATGACTTGGTCCCAAGGACGACGGCGCGGCGATGATCCTGCAGCGCCCCGGCGACGATTTCCGAGGCCGAGGCCGAACCGCCATTGATCAGCACGACCATGGGCAAGCCTTCGGCAAGATCGCCGTCCTGCGCGTAGTAGCGCTGTGTGTCCTCGGGATTGCGTGCGCCCGTCGAAACCACCTCTCCCTTGTCAAGGAACGCGTCGGAGACGGCGACGGCCTGGGACAACAGCCCACCCGGATTATTGCGCAAATCGAGGACGACGCCCTTGAGCCGGCCCTTGGACTGCTCCTTCAGGTCGTCCATCGCTTCCTTGACGCCTTCTCCGGTTTGTTCGCTGAAGGAACTAATCCGAACGTAGGCGACATCGCCCTCAAGCCGCGAGCGGACCGAGCGGATCTTGATGACCGCACGCGTGATGGAAACATCGAATGGCTCGCGTCCTTCGCGCCGCACGGTGATTTCGATCTTGGTTCCGACGCGACCCCGCATCTTCTCGACCGCGTCCGACAGCGTCAAACCCAAAACGGGCTCGCCATCCAGATGGGTGATCAGGTCATTCGGTTCGAGACCGGCACGGAACGCCGGCGTGTCGTCGATGGGCGAGACCACCTTGACGAACCCGTTCTCCATCGTGACTTCGATGCCCAAACCGCCGAACTCGCCGCGGGTCTGCACCTGCATTTCACGATAGCTGTCCGCGTTGAGATAGCCGGAATGGGGATCGAGGGACGTGAGCATGCCGCTGATGGCGGCTTCGATCAGTTCCTTGTCGGTCGCCGGTTCCACGTAGTCGGCCCGCACGCGCTCGAATACATCCCCGAACAGTTTCAGGAGCTGATAGGTTTCTGACCCGTCATCCTCGCTATCGGCCGCCAGCACGGGCGGGATAAGCAAGAACGCCGTGACGACACCAACAAAAATTTTACCAGCTCTCATCCGCTTGCCTTTCCGTTTTCCTGCACAAGCCATGGCAGGGGATTGACCGGTTGTCCTTCGCGTCGAAGTTCGATGTAAAGAGTGGGATTTCCCTCCGATGGGGCTCCCATGGCTCCAACGGGTTCCCCAGCGACAACGCGCTGATCAAGACCCAGGTCGATGCGGGCCAACCCCGCCATCAAGCTATGATATCCATCGTCGTGTTCAACGATCAAGAGAAGCCCGTAACCGCGAAATGGGCCGGCGAAAGCCACCCGCCCCGCCGCCAGCGCCGCGACCGATGCCTCGGACGGTGTTTCGACACGCACGCCCTTGCTCGCCGTTCCATCCGCAGGCACCTCACCGAAGCCGAGAATTATCCGGCCGTCAACCGGCAAGCGGGACAGCACTTCGAAGGCTGGCGTATCGTGGCCGCCGAACTCGATGGTCGGTTGCCTCGGCAACGACGGATCGGTGCTGGCGAGACGAAAACTCCGTTTCTCCGCTCCGTCGAGTTCGTCAAGCAATTGCTTGAGGTCCTCGGCCTCCATTGCCAATCTGTCCGACTGATTGCCGGCGACAAGCGATTCGGTCGCGAGCCGTCGTTTCAACGCCGCGCTGTCATCCAGCAAAGTCGCCAGATGCCCTCTTTCTTCATGAAGCCGGGAAACGACAATCGACAGTTCCCGGCGACGATCCGCGACATCGTTTCGCACCAACGCCATGCGCTTGCTCTCCTGCCGCGCGCTATCGGTCCGTCTGGCGAAATCATCAACGACCGCGCCGAGGACAATGCCGGTACGAACCACCTCAATCGGGCGCAACGGCCGGGCGACGACCGCCCCCACCGGCAAGCGGGCGACGCGCTGCAACGCCAGGAGTATCCTCGCTGTGTTTTCCCGTTGTCCTGCCACGTGCTCGTGCATTTTTGCCTGATTTTCCGCCAAAGACGCAATTTGTCCCTTGAGTCGTAAAATTTCTCTTTCCCTGCTGAGAATGCTTTCGCCGGCGGCAATGAGCTTGTTGCGAAGACCGCGTATTTCTTCTTCCAGGGCAAGGCCTCGCGATCGCCGGTGAGCATCGTCGGCGCGGCTTCTCTCGATGTCACGTTCGACATCCTGGAGCCGCCTTTCGATCGCGCTTCGCTGCGCCTCGATTTCAACCGTCATCGCGGGAACCTCGGCGAACGTCCCCTCGCCGCCGACACCAAATGACAAGAACACGCCGACCGCCACCGCGATCGTTCTCAGGATCATGTGTTCCTCGAATTCAGTCTCCCAGAGACTCGTGCACGGCGCGATCGGATTGAACCCAATCCGATCGCACGGCCGTGCCGCGATTTCTTGGAGCAAGACTATCGATATCGGGCACCCACGGCAAACCCCAAGATAGGCGTCGAGATTTGCCGTGGCGCCGCCGGACCGCCTTCTCTCGACCAAGACGCCCTATTCGAAGTAGGCCGCTTTCATGCCGAGAAGAGCGGCCACTCAAACGAACAGAATGCTACTTCAACCGAACCGTGCTCGCGTCCCAGATATCCGGCGCTTCAAATCCGAGCAGGTTGACCACCGTCGCCGCCACATTGCTGAGTCCGTAATCGTTGCCGCGTACGAGTTCGACGGCGCCTTTGGTCTGGTTGTCGTAATAGATCAACGGCACCGGGTTGAGCGTGTGAGCAGTCTTTGCCTTGAACGAGCCATTGGGGTTCTTTTTCGGCTCACCCGTTTTCTTGTCGACCTCGAACATCTCATCGGCATTGCCGTGGTCGGCCGTGATCAAGGCCACGCCCCCCATGGCATCCAGGACGGGCAGCAACCGGGCCAGCGCAAGATCCACCGATTCCACCGCGATCATGGCGGCGTCGTAGTTGCCTGTATGGCCGACCATGTCGCCGTTGGCGTAGTTCACGCGAAGGAACTGATACACGCCGGATTTCATCGCCGCGATCAGCGCGTCGGTGACTTCCGCCGACTTCATCCACGGCCGTTGTTCGAAGGGAATGATGTCCGACGGGATCTCGACATATTCCTCCAGTTCATCGCTGTATTTGCCGCTGCGGTTGCCGTTCCAGAAGTAGGTCACGTGCCCGTACTTCTGGGTCTCGGCGACGGCGAACTGGCGAACGCCTTCGCTGACCAGGTATTCGCCGATGGTTCCGGAAATGGCCGGCGGCGGCACCAGGTATCGCGACGGGATATGCAGATCGCCGTCGTACTCCAGCATGCCGGCGTAGACCACCTTGGGACGGCGCACGCGGTCGAACTTGTCGAAGTCGTCGTCCTCGAAAGCGCGCGAGATTTCGATCGCCCGGTCCCCCCGGAAATTGAAGAAGACCACGCTGTCGTTATCATGGATGGGGCCGACCGGTTCGCCGCTTCTCGCGACCACGAAGGGCGGCAGGTCCTGGTCGATGACGCCCGGATGCTGTTCCCGCAGTCCGCGAACGGCTTCGGCCGCCGACGGAAACTGCGTTCCCTCGGCCAGAACGTGCGTGTGCCACCCTTTTTCCACCATGCTCCAGTTGGCTTCGTAGCGGTCCATGGTGATGTTCATGCGGCCGCCGCCGCTGGCGATGGCGACATCGAAATCGGCATCGCGCAATTCATCGAGAAACGCCTCGAACGGCTCCACGTAGTCCAGGGCCGACGTTTCCGGCACATCGCGGCCATCAAGGAGAATGTGAACGCGAACCCGCTTCTGCCCCTCGGATTTACAGCGCGCGATCATCGCCTTGAGATGGTCCATGTGGGAGTGCACGTTGCCGTCCGAGAACAGGCCCAGAAAATGAACGGTCGAATTGTGCGCCTTGGCGTTGTCGACGATGTCCTTCCACGCCGGCTTTTCGAATAATTCGCCGCTGGCGATGGCCTCGCTGACGAGGGACGCGCCCTGATTGAAGACACGGCCGGCGCCGAGGGCATTGTGGCCAACTTCGGAATTGCCCATGTCGTCATCGCTGGGCATGCCGACGGCGGTTCCGTGCGCCTTGAGGACCACATGCTGGCTGGTCTTGAACAGGCGATCCAGAGTCGGTGTGTTGGCATGGTGAATGGCGTTGCCCACGGTGCTTTTGTTGATACCGATGCCGTCCATGACCACCGTCAGCACGGGTCCTTTGATACCAGCAAACCTGGGATGCTTCTTTAACATCTAACGTCTCCGGACTGTGTTTTAAACCATTGCGCGAGACCGCGCGTGAGATTGTGTCGTTATTCGCGCCGGCGCACAATCCGCGAGAGCCCGCGCGCGAAGGAACTTGCCCGCTGCCGCCCCCGCACAATGGGGGCCAACGCCGGATTGGCGGCAGTGTAGCGCCTCCAACGACGCGCGCCTAGGGTTCTCGCGGATTCGAATTCTAGTGGGATGGCGTGGTTTGCGGTGAACGGTATGGCGGCCGGGACGCCAGCGCGCTCCTTGCCCTTGGACCACAAAAAACCGCGGCTCCAAGGAAAAGCCGCGGTTAGTTTGCGATTATTATTGTTATTGTCGCCGAAACAAATTTTTCTTTATTACCAGGCCTCCGGTTTGATCGACAGTTTTGCCCTGGCCTCAACCAAACCTCGCTTTCCTGTTTCGCAACAACCATGCCAATCAGCGTTTTCCGCGCTTCCTCAAAGGCTTAGCTTCAGGCTGTACAAAAAGCGAAAAAAACACGCATTAATTGTATGCAAATTTGTAAGAAACACCGACACCCTACGGCCGGCCGCCGCCCCCACATCCCCGCAACTCAACCTAAAATCGCAATATTTTTAATAATTTACATGAAAACGATAGCGACAAAGCGACTGTAACGGAATCTTTACACTTACCGCTGCCGGCAGGTGACCGGCCGTCTCCTTGTCGGTCTCGCCACG
>JAHCKI010000009.1 GCA_026125865.1 Rhodospirillales bacterium | reverse complement strand
TCTTCGGAATCGACGACGCCGCGCAGGAAGCGAAGGTAGGAAGGCAGAATGCCCTCGCAGTCGTCTGTGATGAAGACGCGCTTGACGTAAAGCTTGATATGGCCCTTGCGCTCGGGATTGAAGAGGTCGAACGGTGCGGATGTGGGCACGAACAACAGGCTAGTATAGCTGACGACGCCTTCCACCGTGTTGTGCAGCGTCAGCCACGGCTCGTCGAAGGTGTGGCCGACATGGTGATAGAACTCCTTGTATTGCTCGTCCGTGATATCCTTCTTCGGACGCGTCCAAAGGGACGACGCGGCATTGACGGTCTCGGCCTTGTCGCCTTCGCCGATGACGATGGGAAAACCGATGTGGTCCGAGTACGTTTTGACCACGTGCTGCAAACGCGTCTCTTCAAGGAACTCGCTCTCGTCGGCCTTGAGGTGAAGCACGACGGTCGTGCCGCGGCCATCCCTCACGGCCTCGTCGATGCTGAACGATCCCTTGCCGTCCGATGACCAGCACCAGGCGCCATCCTCCCCGGCGCGGCGCGAAATGACCTCGACCCTGTCGGCGACCATGAACGACGAATAGAAACCGACGCCGAATTGACCGATGAGCGCCACGTCCTTCTTGGCGTCGCCGGTGAGCTGGGTCGCGAATGCCTGCGTGCCCGACCGGGCGATGGTTCCGAGGTTCTCCACCAACTCCTGATGGTTCATGCCGATGCCATTGTCGGCGATGGTCAAGGTTCGAGCGTCCTTGTCCAGCGACAACGTGATCTTGAACTCGGTGTCGCCGGCGGTGAGCGCCGGATCGGTGATCGCGGCATATCGCAGACGATCGCAGGCGTCGGAAGCATTGGAGATGAGTTCGCGGAGGAAAATTTCCTTATGGGAGTAGAGCGAGTGGGCGACGATATCGAGGAGCTTGTTGACCTCGGTTTGGAAGGTGAAAGTTTCTTGCGTCATCGCTTAACGAATTCCCCATTTGGTCAACACGGCATTGCGGCCAGATATGTGCGGAAAAAGCCCTTCCCGCAAGGGCCAGCGTCAGCGGGCGGGTGAGGGCAAGGGCGAACCGAAGGGTGCCGCCGGCGGAACGGCCCTATTCGGCGATGGCCTTGGCGTTGGACAAGGAAGCGGTCGGGCGGCCGCCGTCCCAGTACCGCATGCGCACGGTGATCACGGTGCCCGCTTGCGGCACATCGACAGCCACCTCGTCGAACGATGGCGCACCGAGCAAAACAGGCGCGTCATTGCTGAAACCGAACCCTTCCAGCGGCAGTCCGAGGAAACCGGTATCGAAATCGCCGTTGTCGTTCTCGTCATGATAGGCGGCGATCGCGTAGGTTCCAGGGGCGAGCCCGGAAAAAACAACCTGCGTACCGGTCTCGACGGGAGGCACTTCGGCGCCACCATGGGCGGCGCCCTTTTGCAGAAACCTGCCGGCGTCGTCATAGAGCGCGAGGCGCACCTTGCCGCTGGCGGATCGAAGCGCTTCGATGCGAACGACGAGGTCGCTCGCCGTCACCGGTTGCAGCGGCGCAAGCATCAAGACCATCGCCAGCACCAACACCCTGGCGGTCCAGTTCGCTGGAATTGTATCCATCCAAGACACGATCCGTTCCTCGCGGCGATCCCTGATCAAGTCCTTCGCGTCCAACCATATGGGATAAAGTTGGCACGGCATCAACGGCAGTCGCGACTAACCCGCAATATCAAGAACTTTTCCCAGTTCAGTGTGGCTCCCTGGCAACACTCGGCGATATGGGTATGAACGTTGCGATTCGAAGCCCTTAACCGTTGAGCTGGCTTATGCAAACGGGTACTTTATACTGGCGTATCGGGGCGTAATCCTTTGTGACGATGAGCGAGAAACCTTTTCCGATAAACCCGGCGGAACGGCGCGTCCATCGCCGCTTTCCCGTCTTGTGGTCCGCGACCATGACGGCGGAGAGCGCTTTGGCGCCCTATGTCCTCAACTGCGACATCCGCAACATTTCGATTTCCGGCCTGCATGTTCTCGCCGAAAGAACGCTGGCGGCGGGAACCGCGGTGTCCTTGCACATCGATCGGGTCGGCGGTTTTCGCGGGAGCGTCGCCTGGTCCGCGGGTGATCGCCTGGGGATCGCCTTCGACGAATCGCCGGAACGTGTCGCCGAGTTGATCCGCGATCACGTTTGAAAAGGCCTCGTTCCGTCGATTCCGTTACAAAAATGCAACATTGAAAATGTCTTCGCATCGGAGCGGCTCGAAAGAGGCACCGTTCCCTTGACTCAAATCCGCATTGTTTTTATGGGCAATGTGTGGGTGGACAAGTTCTACCAGCCGTGATGAGCGTAGGGGTACGGCCGGGCGAGCGCACCACCATGAACCAAGTTTTGGGGTACTGGGTGGAACTATGAAAAAACTGTTTAAGACCTTATCGATCGCGCTCGCAGTCGGCATGGCAATGACGGTCTCCGGCATTGCTCAGGCCAAAGATGCGGGCGATCTTCTTGTCCGTTTGCGGGCCATTGGCATCATTCCGCAGGAAGACGGCACCACCGATCTAATTGGCGGCGACGTCACGCTCGATGAAACGATCGTACCGGAACTGGATTTTACGTACTTCTTCACCGAGAACATCGCCGCCGAGCTGATCCTCGCCACGGCGCGTTTCAAGCCGATCGTCAATGGCTCCACCCTCGGCCGGGTGCCGTTGGGTGAAGTCTGGGTCATACCGCCGGTCCTGACGGCGCAGTACCACTTGTTCCCGAAAAGTGACATCAGCCCGTATCTGGGCGCTGGCGTCGCCTATCACATTTTCTATGGCCAGAACGAGGATGGCGCCCCCGCCATCATCCACAACGTGGACTACGACGACGGGTTTGGTTGGGCATTGCAGGCCGGCGTCGACGTGGCCATCGGCGAGCGCTGGAGCCTCAACCTCGACGTCAAGAAAGTGTTCTTCAACACCGACGTAACGGTCAGCAGCGCGGCCGGCACCATTCGCGCCAACGATGTGGATATTGACCATTGGATCGTCGGCGTCGGCGTCGGCGTCCGCTTCTAAAAGGATACGGTCGCTCCGCTAACTGAACGCGGCCTGATCGACATGGAGGGCGGCAGGAGCATCTGCCGCCCCAATCCTTTTTGGGTTTCGTCCCCGTACATGCTTACGACCGCGGACCGAACAGCAACCAAGCCAGAAAACCGAAAAGCGGAAAGATCAGGATCGCAACGATCCACACGACTTTCACGCCCGTTGATGCAGCGCTCTGCACCGTTTTGACGATGGCGTAAACAACCGCGATCAGGATGATCAGACCGAAAAATCCGAGTTCGAGACCGAACATTTTGCCTCCTTGGCGCGCGAGACCTGTCGAACAATAGGTCGAACAATAGGTAGTGTCGCCGCTCGGATTGGCAATGCCGCCGTCCCGCCCCTATTCGCACGCGGGTTGGCGACCGAGCGTGGTTGACCGTTGAGGGGAGGCATGAAAATGGCGGTTGGTGTTTCGTGCACCAAGCCGTATGCATTGGCAATGCCAAACACAGCCCTCCACCTGACGACTTTCCTGGCCGCCGCGGCGATGGTGGTATTCTCTTCATTCGCGTCACCGGCGTCGGACGCGAAGGTCAAGGGAACCGCCGTTGACGTCGCCGCCCACGTGGTGCCGTTCGACCATCTCGATCCGGAACGGCAAATCGTCGGCCGTCTCCGCTACCTCGGCGGGCTTAATCTGCTATCCACGGATCAACGCTTCGGCGGGTTGTCGGCGCTCGATGTCTCCGCCGACGGCAACACGCTCGTCGCGCTGTCGGACAGGGGGCATTGGGTGCGCGCGCAGCCCATGTATTCTCGTGGCCGCCTCGTCGGCATTCGGAACGTCACCATGGGCCCCCTGGTCGGCGCTTCCCGGGGGCGAGACGCCGAAGCGCTGGCGGCCCGATCAGACGACGGCGCCATGATCGTCGCCTTCGAATGAAGCAACCGCCTGTTTCGTTACGCCCGACTGGAGTCTCGTCCCGATCCCGTTCCGGTGCCCGAGGAGACCGTTGCACTGCCGCCCAATGGCGGGATCGAAGCGCTCACCGATCTCTCCGACGGGCGACTCCTCATGTTCAGCGAGGAATTGCGGGCGGGTGACGGCATTCGCGGCTGGGTACAGGAGGAAAATGGCGCCTGGTCCGCGCTCGTGGTGGTCACCGAATTCGGTTTTCACCCAACCGGCGCGGCGACACTGCCAAATGGTGACATCATCCTTTTGGAGCGCCGCTTTCCGCCATTGAACGCGCTCATCCGCATCATTCCCGCCGAATCCATCGTTGCCGGCGCCGACCTTCAAGGCGAAATCATCGCCCGCCTCGGAAACGGCATGACACTGGACAACATGGAGGGTATCGCCGTTCGCACCGACGAGACGGGACGCACGCTCGTCTACTTGGTCTCGGACGACAACTTCAGCATCTTTCAGCAAACCTTGCTGATGATGTTCGAGCTTGTCGAGTAGCGCCTCCGATAAATCCTTCTATTCGACGGTCACACTCTTGGCTAGATTGCGGGGCTGGTCGACGTCCGTGCCTTTGGCTACGGCGACGTGGTAGGCCAACAATTGCACCGGGATTGTGTAAAGGATCGGCGCAACGAACGGATTCACTTCCGGCAGTTCGATGGACGCCACCGCCATTGTGCCGAGTTTTTCGATCCCCGGGCGGTCCGATAAGAAGATGACGCGGCCGCCACGGGCGACAACCTCCTGCATGTTCGAGGCTGTCTTATCGAACAACTCATCGGATGGCGCGATAACGATTAGCGGCATATTTTCGTCGATCAGCGCGATGGGCCCGTGTTTCATTTCACCCGCCGCGTAGCCTTCGGCGTGGATGTAGCTGATTTCCTTGAGCTTGAGCGCGCCTTCGAGGGCGATGGGATAACCGGTGCCGCGCCCCAGGTAGAGGACATCGCGCGCCTCCGCGACTTCGTGGGCGAGTTCCGCCAAACGCCCATCGTGGATGAGAACCTCGTTGGTGCGACTCGGTACCTCGGTGAGTGCCCGACACAGGTGCTTTTCGGTTTCGCGGTCGATGGCGCCTCGTTTTGAGGCCATGTAAATAACCAAACACGCCAGAACCGTGAGCTGGGTCGTGAATGCCTTTGTCGACGCGACACCAATCTCGGGCCCGCCGTGGGTCAACAGCACCAATTCCGATACACGGGCCATCGTGCTATCAGCGACATTGACGATGCTGATGGTGTGCTGCCCTTTGCTGCGAGCGTAGCGCAGCGCCGCCAAGGTGTCGGCCGTCTCGCCCGATTGGGAAATGAAAATGGCGAGGCCGCCCTGGGGCAGGTCCGCGGCGCGGTACCGAAACTCCGACGCGATGTCGATCTCGACCGGAATACGGGCGATGCGCTCGAACCAATATTTCGCGGTCAGCGCGGCGTGAAAGGAGGTTCCGCAGGCAACCATGGTGATCCGCGGCACCACCGTCGGATCGAACGACAGGTTCGGCATGGTCACGCAGAAGTTCCAGGGATTGAGCAGCGAATGCAGGGTGTCGCCGATCACCGCCGGTTGTTCGTAGATTTCCTTCAGCATGAAGTGGGCGAAGTTGCCCTTGCCGATCATGGCGCCGGAGGTCGACGTCAAGCGGGTTTCCCGTTCGACGATGGCGCCCGCGGCATCATGAATGACCGCGCCGGTCGCCTTGACTTCGGCCCAATCGCCTTCTTCCAGGTAACAAATGCGGCTGGTCAACGGCGCCAGGGCCAGGGCGTCCGAGCCGAGATACATCTCTCCGTTACCGAAGCCGATGGCCAGCGGGCTGCCGCGGCGGGCGCCGATCATCAGGTCCTTGTGACCCGCGAACAATATCGCCAGGGCGAAGGCGCCTTCCAGTTTTTTCAGTGACGCCTGCACCGCCTCCTGCGGGGTCATACCCTTTGCCAAGTGGCTGGAAATCAAGTGCACCACCACTTCGGTGTCGGTGTCGGTCGCGAACTTGCAGCCTTCGGCCGTCAGTTCGCGGCGGAGATCGTGGAAGTTCTCGATGATGCCGTTGTGGACCAGAACGACGCGATTGTCCGCGTGGGGGTGGGCGTTGTTCTCCGTCGGTGCGCCGTGTGTGGCCCAACGCGTATGCCCGATACCGATCATTCCGTTGACGGGATCGGTTTTCAACGCCTCTTCCAGTCTCGCGATCTTGCCGGAGGCGCGGCGCCGTTCGATCGAACCGTTAACCAGTGTCGCGATACCGGCGGAGTCATAGCCGCGGTATTCGAGGCGCTTCAGGGCGTCGATGAGAAGCGGGCCGACGTCCGCCTTTCCTATAATTCCAATAATACCGCACATATTGTCTAACCCTTATTCTAACCCTTCTCGCCTTTCTTGGCGGCGTCCTTTTCGGCCGAGCGACGCTCACGGAACCGTCGCGCCCAGCCCTCGCGGGTCACATGTGGCCCACGGGTGACGGCCAGCGTATCCGCCGGCACATCGCGGGCGATGGCGCTGGAGGCGCCGATGATAGCGCCGTCACCGATCTTCACCGGTGCCACCAAACAGGTGTTGGAACCGATGAAGGCGCCCGCGCCCACATCCGTATGGCTCTTGAAAAAGCCATCGTAGTTGCAGGTGATGGTCCCGGCGCCGATGTTCGCCTTGGCGCCGATGCGGGCATCGCCGATGTAGGTCAAATGATTGACCTTGGCGCCTTGCTCGACGGATGCGTTCTTGATTTCACAGAAGTTGCCGATATGGGCGTCGCCGGCGATGCGGGCACCGGGACGGAGGCGCGCGAACGGACCGATAATGGCCCCGCTTTCCACGCGCGCCCCTTCAAAATGGCAGAACGAGCGGATTTCGACATCGTCGCCGATCTCCACGTCGGGACCGAAGACCACATTGGGACCGACCACCACATCGCGCCCAAGGCGGGTGTCGTGGCTGAAGTATACCGTTTGGGGATCGATTAGCGTGGCGCCGCCGGCCATGGCTTTGTCTCTCAGCCTATCCTGGACGATGGCCTCGACACGCGCCAGATCGGCCCGGGAATTGACACCGATGAACTCGCGCTCGTCTCCTTCCACGACGCGGCAGGGCAGGCCCTCGTCCCGCGCCAGCCCGATGATGTCGGTCAGGTAGTACTCACCCTTGGCGTTGTCGTTGCCGACCCGGTCGAGGAGCTTGAACGCCCATCGTCCATCGATGGCCATGACGCCCGAATTGCACAAGTTGATGGCGAGTTGTTCGGCGGTGGCGTCCTTGGCTTCGACGATGGCTTCCAGTCCGCCATCAGAACCGAGAACCAACCGTCCGTACGCACCCGGGTTGTCGGGTCGGAAACCCAGCACCACGACCGCCGGTTCCGGCGCCTTTTGCCGTGCCGCCAGCATGCGCGACAGGGTGTCCGCCGACACCAGCGGCGTATCGCCATAGACCACGAGGACGTCGCCGTCGAAGTCATCCAGGTGCGGACGCGCCGCCATCACCGCGTGAGCGGTGCCGAGGCGGGGATTCTGAATAGCCGTTTGATGCGGCGCCACGGCTTTCGCCACCGCCGCCATTTCGTCGCCGATCACCACCACCACGCGATCGGGATCGAGGGATGCGACCGTTGACAGCACATGCGAAACCATGGGCCGACCAGCAACCGCGTGCATGACCTTCGGCAGAGCCGACTTCATGCGTGTTCCAAGTCCGGCGGCCAAAACGACAACCGCCGTTTTTCTCTTTGACATGTTCAAACCCGTGGCAAAAAATCGAAAAGGAATGCTACGAACAGCTAACGAAACGTTGCCACACGCTAGGCAATCCGCCAACTGAAACATTGTTGCCAAATGTTTCCCAAAAATGAGTTACCGTGAGACAAATTCGTTGTGTTGTTTTCGATCTGGATGGAACGCTGATCGATAGCGCGCCGGACCTGCGGCGCGCGTTGAACAAATTGCTGGCGGAGGAGCAGCGTCCCGCGCTCGCCCTTGACGCGGTCGTCGGCATGATCGGCGACGGCGCCATGAAGCTTGTCGAGCGGGCCTTCACGGCCACCGGCGGGATTGGAAAACATCAGGATATTCCTGGTCTTACAAAGCGGTTTCTGGCTCACTACGAGGGCTACGCGGCCGAGGACACGATGACCTACCCGGGTGTGATGGAAACGCTGGCGGGGTTGCGTGCGAACGGGATGGTACTCGGCATCTGCACCAACAAGCCGGCGGCGCCGACACACGAAATTCTCCGGGAATTCGGGCTTTCATCTACCTTTGCGGCCGTATTCGGCGGCGATTCCCTGCCTGGGATCCGCAAACCCGACCCGCGGTTGCTGACCGCGGTTCTCGATGCTCTCGGCTGCGGCGCGGCAGAAGCGGTGATGGTAGGGGACAACGCCAACGATGTGGGCGTTGCGCGCGCCGCCGGCGTTCCGGTGGTCGTTCGTGCCGGCGGCTACACCAGCGTACCGGCCGTCGATCTCGGCGCGGACGCCGTCATCGAGTCCTTCGATCAGCTCCCCGCCGCACTGGCCCGACTGTAACACCCGGCCCCATCGTCGGCGCTATCAGTCGTCGTGTGTTTGAGGGCCGTCGGGGCACCGCACGCGTTCGAGCTGGATGGTGGCGTGGGCGATGCCGAACAGGTCCTTCAGGCTGCGGTTGATGGCTTCGAGAGTGGTGTCATTGTCGGCGCTGGCGTCGACCACGGCGTGGAGGGTGACCACCGGATGCGTCGCGGTCAGCGACCAGATGTGAAGGTGGTGAAGGTCGATCACCGCCGGCACCGCCGCCGTGATGCGGCCACGCACGTCGTTCGGGTCGATGGCTTCCGGCGTGCCTTCGAGGAGGATATGACCGGCGTCGCGAACGAGGCGTTGGGCACTCTTCAGAATGAGCAACCCGACGGCAAGCGACAGCAGCGGATCGATCGGCGCCCAGCCGGTCATCATGATGACGATCGCCGCGACGATTGCCGCTACGGAACCGAGCAGATCGCCGAGAACGTGCAGCGCGGCGCCGCGAATGTTGAGGTCGGTGTGATCACCCCCATGGAGGATGACGAAGGCGGCGATGTTGACGCCGAGCCCGAGACTCGCCACCGCCAGCATCGGCCCTGCGAGAACGGGCGACGGATCGATCAGCCTGGGCGCCGCCTCGACGCGCCGATCAGGCGACGATGACGAGCAACGCCAGACCGTTGACGAAGCCCGGACCCAGGACCTGCACGCGATGATATGGCCGTATGAGCGACGCAGATCGGGCTTGCGGCGCGCAATGCGAAACGCGAACCAGGCCAGGGCCAGGGCCGCGAAATCGGTGAGCATGTGACCGGCGTCCGACAACAGCGCCAATGAACCTGACACAACACCGCCGACGACCTCGACCACCATATGAACCCGCGCCGATAAGCAGCGCTGGCCCAGAACAGCCGCCGCCGGTCCGTGTCACGATGATGGTCGTGATCGTGGTGGCGGCTGTATTCGTGGTGGTGATGATGAATGTGGTCGTTGCGCCGGGCGGACCGGTCGGAGATTTCAAATCAAGGATGGGAGTCTGTCCCTTCGCTCCGCCAACTCAGATCTCCGACCGTTGGTATTGGCGTTCTCTGCCGCTGGACAGCGCCGCCATTTATCCTTATAAGCTCCGAACCTTGCGGGGGAAAATTTTTCCGCAACGCGGTCCCCTTCTGCACCCAGGTAGCTCAGTTGGTAGAGCACATGATGACCTTTAGAAAATCCCATGTCGGTGGTTCGATTCCGCCCCTGGGCACCATTTCCTCCTGGAATTTTTCCATTCAGTTTCGGCGGGAAAGGGGGGCAGACACCTGATCTACCCGCTGGAATAATGGGGAATAATGGGGTCATTCTTCATTTTGCATTCCGGTCGAAGGATGATTGCGGACTCTCAACGACCCGAACGCCACCACAGTTCAAGGGAGGCAATGAAGCCAGTTTGGTTCGTAGTCCTCATTCTTTGGTGCGAGTGTGTGCTAAATCAGGAATGGCACCATTTCCCCCGGATCTATCGCCCACGGGGCGAACAACAGCCGAAATGCGCTCGCATCGTCGCAATGTGGGCCGGAATCACGCGCTTGGGGGCGCTCATTGCCGCCGGGGTGACGATGATGCAGCGGCGGACGCTAATATTGCGCCATTCCGCCTTCTGATTGCGGCGAAGCCGGACTATTCTACCGAGCGTTAACTGCGGATGGGCCGCGCTTTCGGGAAAAATCGATTGATGTGCGACGGCGGGAGGCGGTGATGCGATACGTTTTCTTGATGGTTGTTTTAGCGTTTTCCTTCATGACGGATGGCGTTGCGGAGACGCGCTCGTTTGGAGGTACAGGGGGCGAAGTCCACATCCTGACCACCGACGATCGGGAGATCGGGTTCGTCAACTCGACACCGCCATTCGCTTGCAGCCATTTCCATATTGTTACCGCGAGGGATACCTATCTCGGCGGCCCGAGGGTCGTCTACCGTTGCTACCTCTATCAAGCGGGCACTCAACGGGAAGGCGGTAGGGACTGGAAGCACTATGTTTTCGGTCCTGAACAAGTGGCGTTTCCGAGAACGACGGCTGGGGCTCCGTCATTGGCGGGGACATGGCAAGGCACCTGGAAGAACTCGAGCAAAAAAAGTGGTCAATGTACCTTTACGTTTACGGAGCATCCAGGTGGCGTTGTCGTCGCTAAGGGCAGCGACGGTTTTGGGACCTGGCAGGGGACTCGCAAGGGCAACGTCATCACCATGGCGACGCACGGCGCGAACCACTACTTGTATCGTGCTGTCGTGACCATTCGTGACGATGGCAAGCTAGGCATCAATTACCAGGGGCATGATCCAACCGGCAAGCGCGCGAAGGGCCCCAACTGGACGGGACGGGTCGAACTGACAAAATGACCCACACCCGCGGGCCGTGGCCGCCGATACCGGCGCCTCCTGCCCGAGGAAGTGAGTTAGACACCGAGAAAATGGTGCCAGGTACCTTTTTTCCAGGCACCTTTTTCCCCGCGACGCCTTTACCTCCATGCCAACGCAATAGCCATAAATCCCCACCCCATATTCATGTTGCAAACATACCGTACGGTTGGTATGAATCTCAAATGGCTAGGCGGACCAAGTATCAACCCGAGAGGGGAGACGCTCGTATGCGGTTGTTGGAGGCGGCGCGTGACGTTATTCGGCGGCAGGGGTTCGCGGCGACGTCCGTGCACGATCTCTGTGCCGAGGCCGGCGTGACGAAGGGCGCCTTCTTTCATCATTTCCGAAGCAAGGAAGAGTTGGGTGTCGCCGCCGCCGAATTCTGGGCGGAAACGACCGCCGCTCTGTTCGCCAACGCACCCTATCATGGACCCGCTGATCCGCTGGAGCGTGTGCTTGCCTATGTGGATTTCCGCAAGTCCATCATGGCCGGCGATCTGGCCCAATGGACCTGTCTCGTCGGCACGATGGCTCAGGAGGTGTACGGATCACACCCGCAGATTTGCGAAGCCTGTGCCGACAGCATCTTCGATCATGCCGCCACCCTTGAGCCGGACATCGCCGCCGCCATGGTTGCGTACGGGATTGAGGGCGATTGGACCGCGGCGAGCCTCGCCCGGCATACCCAGGCAGTCCTGCAAGGCGCGTTCATCCTCGCCAAAGCGTCCGGTGATCGGGGCGTGGCGCTGGAAACCGTCGATCATCTCAAGCGCTACATCGAACTTCTTTTCCAACGGCCGGCAAAAACGGAGCGTGCCCCATGACAGATACGTCCGACTTGATCCTCTCCATTACGCGGATCATCGACGCCCCACGTGACATCGTCTGGCGCTGCTGGACGGAAAACGATTTGTTCATGAAGTGGTATTGTCCCAAGCCGTGGCGTCTCGCCATGTCCGATATGGACGTCCGCGCGGGCGGGCGGATGAACTGCGTCATGGCGGGACCGAACGGCGAACGCATCGAAATTGTCGGGAGTTTTCTGGAGGTCGTTCCGCGGGAACGCCTCATCTTCACCGATGCCTATTCCGAGGGTTACATGCCGCGGCCGAATTCCTTCATGACGGGCGTTGTCGAATTGTCCGACACCGATGACCGTCGTACATGCTTGGTCTGGAGTGCGCGTCACGCCACGGAAGATGCCAAAAAGCAGCATGTGGATATGGGGTTCGAGACCGGCTGGAACGCCGCTGCCGACCAACTCAATCAACTCGCAAAAACCCTCATCAAGTAACCAAGCGGGAGCCCGAACAATGAGCGGATTGCAGCAGAAGGTACGAACGTGCTGGTGGTTCGACGGCAGCGGAAAAGAAGCCGCCGACTTCTATTGTTCGCTTTTGCCGGATAGCCGGATCGACGGTGTGTTCGGACCTCAAGGCGATGGCGAGCCGCTCGTCGTCGAATTCACGCTGGCGGGCGCGCCGATGATGATCCTCAACGGCGGTCCCATGTTCAAGCCGAACGAGGCTGCGTCGATCAGCGTTTTGACGGAGCATCAAGCGGAGACCGACAGGTTGTGGAACGCGCTGCTTGCCGATGGCGGTGAGGAAGGCAGGTGCGCATGGCTGAAAGACAAGTATGGCGTTTCCTGGCAGATCGTTCCGAAGCGCCTTGTTGAACTCATCAGTCACGACAATACAGAAGCCGCCGCCCGCGCCCGCGCGGCCATGATGACGATGAAGAAGATCCATATCGCCGCGCTGGAAGCGGCATTCAACGGATAGCAGAGGAGAACGCCCATGACCTATATCGACGGCGTCGTCTGTGCGGTACCGACGGCCAACAAGGCGGAATACAAGGCGCATGCGGAGAAGGCCGCCGCGATTTTCAAGAAGTATGGCGCCCTGTCCCTCACCGAGTGCTGGGGCAACGACATCCCCGAGGGCAAGATCAATTCCCTGCACACGGCGGTCATGCGGAAACCCGAGGAAACGGTGGTTTTCTCGTGGATCGCGTGGCCATCCAAGGAAACCAGGGACGCGGGCTGGCAGAAGATCATGCAAGACCCGGAATTGGCCGAACAAACCCAAACCATGCCGTTCGACGGAAGCCGGATGATCTTCGGCGGCTTCGAAGTCTTGCTGCAGGCTTGATCCGAGCCCCAAGCCCCCACACGGTGTCCGCTGCCGTCACTCCGCCGCTTGCGGTAACTCGTCGACCAGGTTGAGGTTCTTGGCTTGGCGGCGGTGTCGCCAGGCGCTGATGTTGGCTTTCAGCATCAGCGCCGAGGGCGTGACCACCAGGGTCAGTGCCGTGGAGAAGACGAGGCCGAAGACGATGGCGGTCGCCAATTGCGACCACCACTGGGTCGCCGGAGCGCCAACGGTGACATGACGGGCGACGAAGTCGATGTTGACCCCGAACATCATCGGCAACAGTCCGAGCACGGTGGTTATGGTGGTCAGCATCACCGGCCGCAGGCGTTGCGCGCCGGTGCGGAGGATGGCGTCCAGGGGCGTGGCGGACGTTTTCACCAGTCGGTCGTATGTGTCGATCAGTACGATGTTGTTGTTGACGACGATGCCAGCGAGCGCGATGACGCCGATGCCGCCCATGACGATCCCGAACGGCTGATTGGTGACCAGGAGACCGATGAACACACCGATGGTCGACATGATGACGGCGGAGAGGATCAGGAACGCCGAATAGAACCGGTTGAACTGGGTCACCAGAATGACGGCCATGAGAAAGATGGCATAGGCGAACGCCTTGGACAGGAACGCCTGCGCCTTTTTCTGTTCCTCGTCTTCGCCTTTGAAGCGGATATCGACCCGCGGGTCCATATGGGCATCGGTGGTCAGCCAGGTCTGGATTTGCCGCACCTTGTCGTCGGCGAGACACCTTCGCTCACGTCGGCGGCCTTGATGGTCATGACCCGGCGGCTGTCAGTTCCAGCTGACGGCGCTGACCCGTGGTTTTCGCTTTGAGTTCGGCAAAGCTGCCCATGGGCTCCGCTCCTCCGGCGTGTTAGGCCGCATTTCGTACAGCATGTCGACGGTGCGGTTCTCCTCGGATAGCGGACGCGAATGTCGATCTCGTCGTCGGTGTCGTTAGGGCGATACTCGCCGGCCTTGATGCCGGTCGTCACCATCTGCGCCGTCCCAAGGTCGCCACGTCAATGCCAGGTGGCGGCCTGGGCGCGATCGATATCCAGCTCCCAATCGATACCCGGAAGCGGCCGGCTGTCTTCGATGTTGATCAGGTCGCCGATCTCCGGAAGTTTCGCCAGCACTTTTTCGACCGCCGGCTGCAACAGCTCCGGATAGCGCGATGACAGCTCAAGTTGCACCGGCTTGCCGACCGGCGGACCGGCCTCTTCCTCGCGTGGATCCACGAAAATGCCGGCGATATCAGCCGTACGATCCTTGACTTCCGCCAAAATCTGCTTGGCCGGACGGCGTGTTTCCCAGTCGACGAATTCCAGCGTAATGGTGCCGATGATGTCTTCCGCTTCCTCGCTGCGTTCCGGCGTGCCGGTGCGGGAGTACACGGCCACGAACTCGTCCATATCCAGGATGCGCCGTTCGACATCTTGCATCAGCGCGTCCTTTTCGTGGGCCGAAAGATTGCCGCGGGCGCGTACCTGCAACTTGGCAATCTCCGGTTCCACGTCCGGAAAGAACTCGACCCCTCGCCCGAACGCGGCGTAGGTGGCCTGCACGGCGACCAGCATCATGACGGATACGAGCAGGACCTTGCCGGGATGGCGCAGAGCGACTTGCAGTAACCGCAGGTACCATGCCGTAAATCCATGGATGTGACTGAAGTCGCCGCTTTCCGATCCGGCGAGGCTTTTCATGGTCTCGGGATCGGCGGTGCCGGGTTTACCGATGAAGGCGCCGAGTGTCGGAACGAACACCAATGCCATCAGCAGCGAGGCTGAAAGGGTGGCAAGCAGCGTGATCGGCAAGTATTTCATGAATTCGCCGACAACTCCGGGCCAGAACAGAAGGGGCAGGAAGGCCGCGAGGGTGGTGGCGGTTGAGGCGATGATGGGCCAGGCCATGCGTTTGGCGGCGAGCGCATAGGCTCGGCGACGGGGTTCGCCTTCCACCATTTTGCGATCGGCGAGTTCGGTGACGACGATGGCGCCGTCAACCAGCATGCCGACAGCGAGGATCAGCGAGAACAGGACAACGATATTGATGGTGAGTCCCAGCGCTTGCAGCACCAGAATGCTGGCCAAAAACGATCCCGGAATGGCGATGCCCACAAGGGTCGCCGAGCGGGTTCCCAGCGCCGCGACGACCACGATCATGACCAACAGCACCGCGAACAGCACGCTGTTCTGCAGGTCGTTCAGCATCGTGCGGATTTCATCGGACTTGTCTTGGATGAACGAAACCTGTACCGCTTTCTGCAGCGCCTCCGGCCAGGCGTTACGTTCCTCGGCGACGACGGCGCGCACCCGATCCACCGTCTCGATCAGGTTCTCGCCCGAACGCTTCGATACCTCCAGGGCGATCGCCGGCTGGCCATTGACGCGGGCGAACCCTTCCGGGTCCTTGAAGGTGCGGCGCACCTCGGCAATATCGAGCACGCGAACAACGGCGTCACCGTCGACACCGATGGGCAGTTCTTGAATATCATTGGCTGTTTCGAGCAGGCCCGGCACTTTGACGCTGAACCGGCCGAGACCGGTGTCCTGGGCGCCGGCCGCGACCAGAAGGTTGCTGTTCTGCACGATCCGAAAGGCGTCATCGGGCGTAAGCCCGTAGCTTTCCACCGCGAATGGATCGATCAGAATCTCGACCATTTCCTCGCGGTCTCCGGCGATTTCCGCGTTGAGGACGCTGGAGATGGATTCGATTTCATCGCGCAGGTCGCGCGCCAGGCGAAGGAGGGTGCGCTCGGGCACGTCGCCCGACAGAATGACCACCACCACCGGGAAAAGACTGAAATTGACCTCGTGGACCGTCGGTTCGTCGGTTTCCTCCGGCAACTCCGGCTTGGCGAGATCCACTTTATCGCGAACGTCCTGTAAGGCGGCGTCGACATCGAACCCGGCCTCGAACTCCAACAGCACATAGGCGCTGCCCTCGGAGCCTTTGGATCGCATCTCCTTGACGCCCTCGATGGTGCGCAATTCCTCTTCCATCGGGCGGATCAGCAGCCGCTCGGCGTCTTCTGGCGAGATACCCTCATGGCTCATGGCAACATAGATGATCGGAATGTTGATATCCGGTTCCGATTCCTTGGGGATTTCCATGAAAGCGATCGTGCCGGCGATGAGCACCAGGACCAGCAGCGACAGGACAGTGCGGGAGCGGACCAGGGCGGTATCGATGAGCGGCATCAGGAGGAACCTCCCACACCCGCGGCGGCGTCCAGCGCCGGCACGGGCTGGACCCGCTGGCCACTCCGAACGAACTCCTGGCCGACGGTGATGATGGTTACCCGTTGCGGCAGGCCGGCAAGCCACATGCCTTCTGGTGTGTCGTCAATGATCTGCACCGGTTTGAAGGCCACATGGTCGTCTTCGTCGACGATTTTAACGCCGACTTTCCCCGATTCGTCGAGCGTGAGGATCGACGGCGATACGCGGTGCGCCAACTCCGTTCCAAGTGGGAGTGAAACCTTGGCGGTTATGCCTTGTCCTATGGCGCCATCAGGATTGTCCGCGACAATTTCGACACGAAAAGTTCGTGTTGTACTGAAACCCATGCGGGCAACGAAACGGATGGTACCTTGCAGTTCCCGACCGGTGATCAGACGGATGTCCGCTAGGCTGCCTTCCTTGATATTGCCGACGTCGCGCTCAGGTACGTCGGCGACCAGTTTGATGGGGTCCATGTCGGCGACGGTGGCGATGGGATCATGCTTGTCCAAGAAATCCCCGACTTCCGCGGGAAATTCCTCCACGACACCGCGAAAGGGCGCCCGGATTTTAGTGCGTTCAATGTCCAACTTGGCGGCCGCGAGCCTTGCTTGGGCTCCCTGCAACGCCGCCCAGTCTTCGGACTTGCGAACGTCCGACTGAAAACCGGACTGAGACAATTTCTGGGTCGCCTCGAACTTCTTCTCCCATTGCACAACCATGGCCTCTGCCTCGCGAAGCATCGCTTCGCGGTCGTCCATGCTGAGGCGGGCGATCACATCACCGGCGTCGACCCACTGACCTTTGCGGACGACTTGCTCGGTCACGCGACCGGCGGTCTCGGCGCGAACCTTCACCGCGCGGCCCACTTCGGTTCGACCGAACAGGGTCAGACGGCGTTCGTGGGGCGTGGCCTCGACGGTACGGACCTGCACGGCCGGTGCTGCTTCCGCCTCCGCATCATCTCCGGTCGTCACCTCCGAGGGTGCTTCGGTATTCGCTTTGGCCGGCTCGTTTTCGCGTTCCAGGAGGCCCGTTGCCAGCCAAGCGACTACGGCGAGGGCGATGGCACCGGCAATCACATAGGTGCGTTTCATGCTGGGATGATCCTCGTCAACTGCCGGCTATTCGGCAACCGATGCCGCGCCACCCCCTTGCTGGGTCGCGTGCGGGGCAAGAAGAAGGCCGCGGTTCTGTTCCATGTAGGAGACGACCGCGCGATAGATGGCCAGACCCAAACCGTGCACGAAGCGTTGACCGTTTTGGCACGAGCACGAATCCTGCCGCGCCATGCGGTCGGCGCGCGTGCGATATTTCGCAAGGTACTCATCGTAGACATGCCGTACTTGATCGCCGTCGAGGAGGTCACTGAAAAACATCATGAATATGGCTTCCGAGCGATAGCTGTCCGGCGCCGGATCCTTGTGAAGCGCGTGACGGAACGCTTTCCGTCCCGCCTCGGTAATTTTGTAAATCTTCTTGTCGGGGCGTCCGGTTTGGGTCGTTTCCGTGCGGGTCACGTGACCTTCCCGGAGGAGCGCGTTCAATGCCGGATAGATCGAGCCGAATCCCGCCGCGTGAAAATGGGCGAACGGCCCCTCCTCGAAATGCTTCTTGATCTCGTAGCCGCTGGCGTCGCCGAGTGTGAGCACGCCGAGGCATAGCGTTTTTGCGTCCATGTTCCTCGAATTCCGTCGCCGATCGCGGTTCTTGTTATTTCTTGGATGCTGTTGTTGTGTATCGCTTCGATATATCTCAGCTAGATATATATCGCTGCGAGATATGAATGCAAGGGAGCGTTGGTATATTTTTATATGGGCCTTACCGCTCATGCGGATCGTACTGATGCGCCAGAAGCCGGCGGGCGGCGTCGTCGGCGTCGCCGCGTTCTCCCTTGAGGGCGTCGATGCCGACGCACGCCGCCGCGATCGCCCGCAGGGACCGCTCCGGTGCCGCTCCCACGAACAGCGAATTGGACAGCAGGGCGACGGCGGCCTCCTTGGGCGTCGATGCGTCAACCCGCCACGATGCGCCGGGCCGGTAATCGAGGGTGGCGATCAGTCCGATGGCGCAGGGTCCCGGTGCTGGCGGCGGCTGGTAGTGGTGCTGATAGGACACCGCGACGGATTCCGGATCGCCATCCGGCGTGGCGGTGACGGTAAGTGGGACGGGGTAGGGGTGCGCGAGACCGTTCGGATCGAAGACGGCGAAGGCATCCGAAAAGTACGAAGCGCCCGCCCGCAACAAGGCGCTCACAAGCATTGTCTTGCCGCACCCATCCTTGCCGGGAAGAACGATCACGGTTTCGCCATGACGAACGACGCCGGCACGAACAAAGACGTAGCGGCGCGAATAGGCGGAAACGGCCAAGTGCAACGCGTTCTCGAAGGATCGCAGGAGCAGGGCCTCGTCGGCGGTGCACAGGAGCATCTTGCCGTCCATCGACAGTGTCCAGGCATCGACTGCGCCGGCGCCGGACTCTCCCCGGTTTTGCGTGAGTTCGAACACCGCATCGAATGTCTGCGGTTCACCCTGTTGCCAGCAAGAAGGGAGCCGCTGGATAACGGCATCGACAACCTGGGTGTTGTCCGACCGTATTCCGATGGTCAGGTCGAAACAGCGGAAGCTGAGTGTCTCGGCGGATGGAGAGGTGTTCAAGGTCTGTGCTGCGCTCGCAAGCATCTCAAACGGTTCTTGTTCCGGTCACAGTTCCAGTCCAGCATACCCGGGACGACGCCAACCGCAAATGTGTTGACTCGGCGGGGTCTTGCCTAATTTGAGGTAAGGGATTGCGCCAAAAGAGGTATCTGGGTGAGCAAGCCTGCCTGGGATTTTTTGTCCTGTGCGGCTTATGCGCCCACGAAGCCAAAGGGAGGGAATGCCACAATGCTCGTAGACGATTGTATCTTCTGCAAAATAATCCGAACCGAGGTGCCTTGCTTCAAGGTTTACGAAAATGACCGAAACCTGGCGTTCATGGACATAAACCCGGCCAATCCCGGTCATTGCCTCGTTATTCCCAAATTTCATGCGGCGGACCTGCTCACCATACCCGATGATTGGCTGGCGGGCTCGGTAGCCGCCGTCAAGTTGGTGGCGACGGCGGTACAGAAGGCGCTCGCCCCCCATGGCCTCAACATCGTGCAAGCCAATGGTCCCGGCGCGGCGCAATCGGTGATGCATTTCCATTGGCATGTATTGCCACGGGGCGAGGACGATGGGTTGCGGCTGAACTGGGGCCTGCAGCCGGGAGACATGGACGCGATCGCCATTCTGGCGAAACGCATCCAAGGTTTTATCTGATTTCGCTGGAGCAAAATGCGATCAAGTTATATCACTTGATCGCATGGGTTTTCTTCTAGAAATCAATGACATGGAGAACGACCATGAGATTAGGCCGATCGAGCCAAATCGCATCATGCTTTAGCCGATCTGCAATCACGAGTTTACGGGGCGGTGACGCCTGTGTTTGTATGGTCTTTCTTCGCCGCCACCATTGAAGCGACTTACGACGCAGCAAGTGGTTCGGACGCAACCCATGGACCTTGCCGCGCCGGTTCGGGCGGACAAGGAAGGATCCAAACATGACTCATGCCGAGCTTGCCGCCAAACTTCTTCGTGACGCCGCTGAACTGTTTCGCACCGTCCGCGGGCCTGACGAGGGTTCGTCCGAGCGTGTCGACCGATTCGTCAGCTTGTATCTGAATGCCGCCGACTTGGTCGAAGATGACCCGCTCGGAACAGTCGAAGCCTCCGGTGCCGATTAAGTGAGAAAATC
>JAHCKI010000089.1 GCA_026125865.1 Rhodospirillales bacterium | reverse complement strand
CAACCGATGCGCGATCGTTTGCGCGGTGAAGGTATTATCCCCGGTCAGCATGGCGACGCGGAACCCGAGGCCATGCAGCGCCTTGACCGCCTCCCCGCTCCCCTCCTTCGGGGGATCGGCGACGGCGATGACCGCGGCAAGCTTGCCATCGATGGCGGCGTAGAGCGGGGTCTTGGCTTCGCCGGCGAACGCGGCGCCGCGTTTCGACAATTCACCCAAGTCCACGCCCAGCTTCCGCATGTATCGGTCGGCGCCCACGTCCACCGTGTGCCCCTCCACCTCGGCCTCGATTCCATATCCGGGCTCGGCGCGAAAGGACCGGGGCGCCGGAATGTCCAGTCCGCGCGCCTTGGCGGCTCGGACAATGGCCTCGGCGATCGGGTGTTCGCTGCGGGTTTCAGCGGCGGCGACGAGACGCAGCACGGTCGATTGCTTGCCTTCGTCTTCCGTCGCGCCGGTATCCACTGTGAACAGATCCGCCGCCTCGAAGTCCGTCAGTTCGGGCCGTCCTTCGGTCAGCGTTCCGGTCTTATCCAAAACGATGGTGTCGACACGGGCGAGCGACTCGAGCGCCGTGCCCTTGCGAATGAGCACGCCCATCTGCGCGCCACGACCGGTGCCCACCATGATGGCCGTCGGCGTCGCCAGCCCCATGGCGCAGGGGCAGGCGATGAGCAGCACCGAGACGGCCGTGACGAAGGCGAAACTCAGCGCCGGTGCCGGTCCCAGCGCCAACCAGACGGTGAACGTGATCGCCGCGATAGCGATCACGATCGGCACGAATACGGCAGCGATCCTGTCGGCCAGCATTTGGATGGGCGGCTTGCTGCCTTGCGCTTCCTCGACCATGCGGATGATTTGGCTGAGCACGGTATCGGCGCCCACCCGGGTGGCGCGCATGGTAAACGCCCCCGTCTTGTTGACGGTGCCCCCAACCACCTCGGCTTCGGCAAGTTTCCGAACCGGAATGGGTTCACCGGTAATCATAGATTCGTCGACGTAGCTTTCACCCTCGACGACGACACCATCCACGGGAAGGCGTTCTCCCGGCCGCACCGCGACCATGTCCCCCGTAACCACGGTCTCGATGGGAATCTCCACCTCTTCGCCCTGCCTCAGCACGCGAGCCGTCTTGGCTTGCAGGTGCATGAGTTTCCTGATCGCCTCCGACGTGCGGCCCTTGGCGATCGCTTCCAGATAGCGGCCGAGGAGGATGAGGGTGATGATGACCCCGGCGGCCTCGAAATAGGCGCCGGTGGCGCTCGCCGGAAATAGACCGGGAAGCAACAGGGCAAGCACCGAATAAGCATAAGCGGCACTGGCGCCCAGGATCACGAGTGTGCTCATGCCCGGATTAAGGTGACGGAGTTCGCCCCACCCCTGGCGGAAAAAGCGCCATCCGGCGACGAACAGCACCGGTGTCGCCAACATCCATTCGGCCGCCATCCAGCCGCGTTCGGGAAACAGGTCCAGCATGCTCGTGCCGATACCGGGCACCATCCTCAGCATCGCGATCAGGACGAGGGGCACGGTAAACGCGGCCGCGATGACGAGGTTTTCCAGGTAACCGGCGGTTTCGCTCTCGCGAACGGTCTGTTCCCGATCATGGACTCCGTCGCCCTCCGTCAGCTTCGGGACGTAACCGGCCTCTTCGATGGCATGGCCGATGCGAGGCACGGTGATCATTTCCGGAAGGAAGGCAACGGTTGCCTTTGCCAGGGGAAGATTGACCGTGGCCTCGACGACGCCCGGCAGTTTCTTCAGCACTCGCTCGACGCGACCGACACAGGCGGCGCAGGTCATGCCGTCCACACCGATATCGACCCGTTGCGCAACAGGTTCATATCCGGCGTCCTCGACCGCGCGGAGAGCCTCGGCCGTGGCAATCGGGTTGGAAGGAAAGGTGACGGTCGCTTTCTCGGTCGACAGATTGACGCTGGCGCCAAGCACGCCCGGAACCTTGGCGAGCGCGCGTTCGACCCTCGCCACACAAGCCGCGCAGCTCATTCCCCGAACCTGAAATGTCAGTTGCTCACCCATCGTCGCCCTGTCGTTCCGAGGTTTTTCGGGACGGAAGTTGCGTTAGAACAAGCGCGCGCGACGCTGCTTTCATTGCCCGGCGTCAACGGTATTTGAGGACCTCCATGAGTTCCTCGATGATCCGGTCACTATCGCCCCGCTCGCTGGCCGTGACCACGTGATCCTTCAGATGGCTCCTGAGCACCAGATCACCCACCTTGTTGAGTGCGCCGGCAACCGCCTTGGTCTGCTTGAGGACATCGACGCAATAGATCGTGTCATCTTCCAGCATCCGGAGGATGCCCTCCACATGCCCCTTCACGGTCAGGAGACGAAGGCGGGCATTCTCTCTCGTTCCGGCATCGAGGCGCAGTGGGCAGGCGTGCTGGTGCATACGCTTACGCCGGCTTCGCTTGAAAGCCCTCGGCCTCGACCGCCGCGATCAAGGCGCCTATATCCGGCTGCCCCGCGACGATGGCTTCACCACGATCGAGACTGACCTCGACGACGTTCTCGACCCCGGGCACTTCGGACAGCGCCTTCGTCACCGCGCCCACACAATGCCCACAACTCATCCCCTGCACGCTCAACTTAACCGCCATGATGTATCCTCCCGCAAAAACCCAACCCCTCCTGGGGTGGGGTAAATATGGCACGCACGACGGCCCCATGCAACAACCTACTCCCTCTTCCGCTCTTTGACCCTCTTCCGCTCTTTGACCCTCTTGCGCTCTTTGAATTGAGAGCCGATCCTCTCCCTCCCAAAAAAACACACACACGGCTTCACGGCAAAGATCCCATAGCGCATCTTCGCGCTTTGCTCTCTCGTGTGGTTGCCTTTGGCATGAGGTCGTCTCCAGCAAACTCCGTGGAAGATTTGCAGTTCCAATCCAACGCCCATGCCGAACACTGTACCTTGGCTACCCGAACGCGGTGGCGTACACAGTGACGGGACCAAGCAATAATGGGGTCGACAGGCTAAGCGGGATGCTCCCATGACCGACAACCGGCATTCATCACCTCCTCTCTCACCCGTGCTCTTCGCGGGCTTGGTTCTGCGGCCGTTGCCGCCGTCGCTGCTTCAGCCGCTGCTGGGGGTCGCTATGAATGTCATGCGCGAGAGGCAACCCGGTCTGTTCGAGCGCTTGGATGAATTGGCCGGAAACGCGTTCCTTATCGATCCCGTGGATCTGCCTTTCTGCTTCGTGCTCAAGCTCGACCCTCGCACGCCCAACCTCACGTGCATCCGCGACGCGGCCGATGCGGGAACGCCGACCGCCGTCGTACGGGGTCCGTTTCTGATGCTGATCGATCTTCTGGAAGGGCGCATCGACGGCGACGCGGTATTCTTTTCTCGCGACCTGACCATCGAGGGCGATACGGAAGCGGTCGTGACCCTCCGCAACGCCATCGACAGTGGCGAGATACGGGTGGTCGAAGACCTGCTATCGCTGCTCGGCCCCTTGTCGGCGCCGGCGCAGCGCCTAGCGGACGCCGTCGGCGCCGTGTTTCGGCGCGCAACCGCCGACCTGGAGGCGGTGCGGAGCGCCTTCGTCTCCCCCGTCAGGGACAAGTCCGATGCCCAGGCCGTGCGCATTCGCAAGCTGGAAGCCGAGCTTGCGGAGATGCGCGACGACCTGCGCCGGCTTAAAAATTCAGCACGCCATCGCAAACAGACCGAATTGGCGGAAACGTGATGGCGGAACCCCTGGAACTGGTCTGCCCCGCCGGAGCGCCCGCCGCGCTGCGTGCCGCCGTCGACGCCGGCGCCGATGTCGTCTACGTCGGCTTCCGCGATCAGACCAACGCGCGGAACTTCCCGGGCCTCAACTTCAGCCGCTCGGAACTGCGCGATGGGTTGGCGTACGCCCACGACCGTGGCACGCGGGTTTATGTGGCGATCAACACCCTGCCGGAGGCCGGCAACCCGGACCCGTGGCATCGCGCCGTCGACGATGCCGCGGCGCTGGGGTGTGATGCCCTCATCCTCGCCGACATCGGCCTCCTCGACTATGCGGCCAGCCACCACGCCGGTCTCCGGCGTCACCTGTCGGTGCAGGCCTCGGCCTCCAACGTCGAGTCCATCCGCTTCTATCAGGAGGCATTCGGCGTCCAGCGCGTGGTCCTGCCGCGTGTGCTGACGGTGGCCGAAATCGCCGAGCTCAACGCCCAAATCACGGTGGAAACCGAGGTCTTCGCCTTTGGCGGGTTGTGCGTGATGGCGGAGGGGCGTTGCGCCCTTTCCTCCTATGCCACCGGCCAGTCGCCCAACGTCCAAGGCGTCTGCTCTCCGGCGAGCCATGTTCGCTATGAACGGAGGGGCGACGAAATGGTTTCGCACCTTGGCGACTACACCATCAACGTCTTCGCGGACGGCGAGCCCGCCGGCTATCCCACGCTCTGCAAGGGGCGGTTCGTTGCCGCGGGGCGGGCGTCCTATATCTTCGAGGAACCGACCTCGCTCAACGTCATCGACAGCATCCCCGACCTGATGGCGGCCGGCGTCAAGGCGCTGAAGATCGAGGGACGCCAGCGCGGCCGCGCATACGTTTCCCAGGTCGTTTCCGCCTTTCGCAAGGCCGTCGACGCCGCCGCCCGCGGCGAGCCGGCGCCGGCGTGCGATTTGGGCTCGGTCACCGAAGGGCAACGCAACACCACCGGGGCCTATGCCAAGGACTGGCGGTAACGACGATGGCCACCCATGCGACGAAACTGACGCTCGGTCCCATCCTGTTCCACTGGCCGGCGGAACGGAAGCGGGACTTCTATGCCCGGATCGCCGACGAGGCGCCGATCGATACCGTCTATCTGGGCGAGGTGGTTTGCTCGAAGCGGGCGCCGTTCTTCGACTCCTGGTTGCCGGAGGTGGCGGCGAAGTTGGAGCGGGCCGGGAAAAAGGTCGTGTTCTCGACCCTGGCTCTGGTCATGAGCGAGCGGGAGATCGAGGCCGTGCGCGCCATGGCCGAAGACAGCGGGTTCCTGGTCGAGGCCAACGACATCTCCGCGGTTCGGCTGTTTGCGGGCCGGCCCCACGTGATCGGACCCTTCGTCAACGTCTACAACGAAGGCACCCTGCGCTATCTGGCTCGCAACGGCGCGACGCGGGTGGTCCTGTCCAACGAACTGCCGGCGCACTCGCTCGCCGCTCTTGCCGAGGCGGCCGGAAATGTCGAACTGGAGGTACAAGCCTTCGGGCGCCTGCCCCTCGCCCTCTCGGCCCGTTGCTACCACGCGCGCAGCCGCGGCCTGCACAAGGACAGCTGCCAGTACGTTTGCGCCGACGACCTCGGCGGCATGCCGTTGAAGACGCTGGACGAAAAGCCGTTTTTCGCCGTCAACGGAATCCAGACCCTGTCCTATACGGTCTGTAACCTCGTCCAAGAACTGGGCGCGCTGCGTGACATGACCATCGGCTACGTTCGCCTCTGGCCGCAAGCCGTCGACATGGTCGCCGTCGCCGACGTTTTCCGGAGCGTTCTGGACGGCAAAACGGAGGCGCGCGAAGGAGAAGCGATCCTGAGCCGACACGTGGACTTCGCGCCGTTTTCCAACGGCTACTTCCACGGCCGCGAAGGCGCCGCCTACGCCCAATAGCGCAAGGCGAACGTCATCATCACCAATTCAAACGTCGCCGCACCCGATCTCAGCCGTACCTTGACGGCCGTCAAGGACACCCGGTTCAAGTGCTTGCGATCCTCATTGCGGAAGGGTTTCTCAAGGAATGATGACGCTCTATTTCCTCGCCACCGGCATTGTTCTCTACGTCGTTGCGGATCGCATTCTCGATCTCATTGAACGGTACCGCGGCGAACGTTTCGACCAACGAACCGTCGTCTTCTTTTTCATCCTTCTCGCCTTGGGTCTGGTGACCTTTCCTTTGCTGGAGTACTTGCTGCGAGACTGACTCACGTACTTGACCAAGGTCAAAGACCGGCCCGATCGCCAACGCCTATCGTCGTTTTAATAGGGACCAGTGTGCCGTTATTGCGTGCGTCCAGCCTAACGCCGGCGCGCCAAACTATTTGCCATGGAGGGAATCGAAGCGATGGCCGAGGACAAGGGGAAGCCTTCCCAGAGCGGATTGAGCGGCGAGGAGGAGGAAAAAATCCCCTTCATGCAGAGCCTGTTGGACAATCACTTTCTTCTTCTATTCATCGGGGTCGCAATACCCACAGTCCTTTATACGATCTGGGGAATCATGGATATCGTCCAGATTCCGATCGCTCGGTAGGGAGGAACCGGCATGGCACTAACGTCGCCGGAAGCACGGATCTGGTGGAAGGAACCGCTGCACAAGTTTGAGATCATCTGGGTTTTGATCGCGTTCGTTTGGGGTCTGGTGATGTTCTTCACCATGGTCTGGTGGCACATCACAGGCGAACAAAACCTCTCCAACGAAGCCTACCGCGTCAATCCCGACGATTACGCTTCACGCGTCGAAGCGTGGGCGGCGGAGAACAAGGTTCGTGAAGAAGGCGACACCGGCATCCCAGTGGTTCGTGCGACGGCGGGCGGCGATGTCTACATGCTCGCTCGTTTGTGGGAATGGTGGCCGATTTTGGAGTTGCAGAAAGGACAGACGTATCGACTGCACTTGTCGTCTCTGGATTGGCTGCATGGGTTCTCGCTGCAGCCGACCAACATAAACATCCAAGTCCACCCGGACTATGAGATGGTCATCACCATCACACCCGACGAAGCGGGCGAGTTCGGAGTCGTGTGCAACGAGTACTGCGGGATCGGCCACCATCAGATGGTGGGCAAGATCTATGTGGTCGAGGAATAGGGGATTCGTTCATGGCAACGGCATTCACCGAACTGTTTCGTATCTGCCCTGAAACCGGCCTCAAGGTGCACGGACCGGCGGAGAAGTTGATCAAAGCGAACGCTGTCGTCGCGGTGGTCTTTCTGGCCATCGGCGGTCTTTTTGGCCTCCTCGTCGCCCTGACTCGCTGGCAGGCCGTACACATCCTCGGTCCGGAAACGTTTTACCTCGCCCTCACGGCCCATGGCGCCGACGTGTTGTTGTTCTGGATCCTGTTCTTCGAAATCGCCATTCTCTATTTCGCATCTGCGGTCCTGCTCAACTGCCGTTTGGCAACCCCGAAACTCGCTTGGCTGGCGTTTATCCTCATGCTGATTGGCGCGCTCATGGCCAACGTCGCCGTGCTCCAAGGCGAATCCAGCGTCATGTTCACGTCTTACGTACCCATGCCCGCAGCACCCCATTTTTATCTGGGACTTATTCTGTTTGCAGTCGGCGCGCTCATCGCCGTGTTTGTCTTCTTTGGGACATTGGTCATCGCGAAACAGGAACGGACCTATGAAGGCTCGGTACCGCTGGTCACGTTCGGTGCCATCACAGCTGCCATCATCGCCGTCTACACCATCGCGTCAGGGGCGATCATCCTGATCCCCACCTTCCTGTGGTCGGTAGGCATCATCAGCCACATCGACTCTCTGATGTACAAGACGATCTGGTGGGGTCTCGGGCATTCGTCACAGCAAATTAATGTCGCCGCCCACGTGGCCGTCTGGTACGCGATTGCCGCGATCGTTTTGGGCGCCAAGCCGCTATCCGAAAAAGTGAGTCGTAGCGCTTTCCTCCTCTATATCTGCTTCCTGCAGTTGGCCTCCGCGCACCACTTGCTCGTCGAGCCGGGCCTCACTTCAGCCTACAAGGTTTTCAATACCAGCTATGCCATCTATCTCGCCGTTCTCGGCAGCATGATCCACGGCCTCAGTGTTCCGGGCGCCATCGAGGCGGCACAGCGCCGCAACGGCTTCACGGAAGGACTGTTCGGCTGGCTACGGCGGGCGCCGTGGGGTAATCCGGCGTTCTCCGGATTGGCAATGTCCGTCATCATGTTTGGCTTCCTCGGCGGCATCTCCGGCGTAGTGTTGGGCACGGAGCAGCTCAATATTCTGATGCACAACACCCTTTACATACCGGGCCATTTCCACGCCACGGTCGTTGCCGGCACCACCTTGGCGTTCATGGCGCTCACTTACCTCCTCATTCCACTGGTTTGGCGCCGGGAACTCATTTTGACCACATGGGCAAAGTGGCAGCCCTATCTCTTCGGGATCGGGGTCATGGGGATTTCCCTGTTCATGATGGGTGCCGGCACGCTCGGCGTGTCCCGGCGCCACTGGGATATCACATTCTCCGACGCCACCGTGGTCTTCGATTACCCACCTGCCGCCTTCGCCATGTTGGCCCTGAATGGCATCTTCGCGATCATCGCTTCGGCAGGCGGCATCATGTTCATCGTCGTTGTCGTCGGCTCGATCCTGTTCGGCAAGAAGCGAGGCGAAGTGGAAATGCGGGAAAATCCCGTTGTGTTCCAGGGCGGAGGAGCGGCCGTCGCCAGCTATGGAGGAGAGGCT
>JAHCKI010000088.1 GCA_026125865.1 Rhodospirillales bacterium | reverse complement strand
AATCCAGAAAATTCAAGGACTTCTGGATCGCCGCGCTCCCTCCGGTCGCTCGCGATGACGAAACCGATTGATGACGAGGCGTTCATCGTCTTGGCAAGGGCGAGCGAGCCTGCTATATCTGCTCTTTGGCGAGAAAACGGCGAGCATTTCCGAGATTGCCGAGATAGTTGCTGATCGAAATTCCCACAATTTCGCACCCGCCCGCATAGGCTCCACCGCGGCCGGTAAAGTGGGTGCGTATACCGAGTGTGATCATCCGCAGACACAGCCACGTGTCGCAGGGGGCGGGTGATCGCGTCGGCGTTTCGGTTTTCCTCGTGCGCAGGCGGCTGGCGCACGCCGGGTAGACCAAGCGCAAGCGGTTTTGCCTAAAGATCGAGGAGCATTCATGGCTAACAAGTTCGTGGGTCGCAAGCGCGTCCGCAAGAGTTTCGGACGCATTCTGACGGCCGTGTCGATGCCCAATCTCATTGAAGTTCAGAAGACGTCGTACGAACAGTTTCTGCAGCGGGAAACGGCGCCGGACGATCGTCCGGACATGGGGCTTCAGGAGGTTTTCAAGTCGGTCTTTCCCATCAGCGACTTTTCCGAGCGCGGCACGCTTGAGTTCGTCAAGTACGAATTCGAGGAGCCGAAGTACGACGTCGAGGAGTGCCAGCAGCGCGGGATGACCTACGCCGCGCCGCTGAAGGTGATCCTGCGGCTGGTGGTATGGGATATCGATGAAGAAACCGGCGCCCGCTCCGTTCGCGACATCAAGGAGCAGGATGTCTACATGGGCGACATGCCGTTGATGACCGACAACGGCACCTTCGTCGTCAACGGCACCGAGCGCGTCATCGTCTCCCAGATGCATCGCTCGCCCGGCGTGTTCTTCGATCACGACAAGGGCAAGACCCACGCCTCGGGCAAGTTCCTGTTCGCCGCCCGCGTCATTCCCTACCGCGGGTCGTGGCTGGATTTCGAGTTCGACGCCAAGGATCTCGTCTACGTCCGTATCGACCGGCGCCGCAAGCTGCCGGTGACGACGCTGTTGCTGGCTCTCGAAAGCGCCGCCAGCGAACGCTTGCGGGCCGAACGGGAAGCGCAAGGGCTGAGCGTCGATCCGGCGGAACTGACCGGCATGTCGCCGGAGGAAGTCCTCGATTTCTTCTATGACAAGGTGAGTTTCACCCACACCGAGCGGGGCTGGAAGACGCCGTTCCGGCCGGAACGCATGCGCGGTGTCAAGCTGAGCTACGATCTCATCGATGTGCACACCGGCGAGCAGGTGGCCGAGATGGGCGCCAAGCTCACGCCGAAATTCATCCGGCAACTGGAAGAGCGGGGCTTGAGCGAAATCCTGGTGCCGGACGAGGATCTGTTGGGCCGTTACGTTGCCGAGGACATCATCAACGAGGAAACGGGGGAGATATTCGTCGAGGCCGGCGGCGAGATCACCGAACAGGTGATGGAGGCATTGATCAAGGCCGATGTCGGCGAGGTGCGAACCCTGGCCATCGATCACATCAACGTCGGGCCGTACATCCGCAACACGCTGGCGGTCGATCGCAATACCGCCCGCGACGAGGCGCTGTTCGACATCTACCGCGTCATGCGGCCGGGCGAGCCGCCCACCCTGGAAACGGCGGACGGACTGTTCCGCAGCCTGTTCTTCGACGCCGAGCGCTATGACCTGTCGGCGGTCGGACGGGTCAAGATCAACGCCCGCCTCGGTTTCGACACCGATGACAGCGTGCGGGTCCTGCGCAAGGACGACATTCTTGCCGTCGTCAAGTTCCTGGTGGACCTCAAGGATGGACGCGGCGAGATCGACGATATCGACCATCTCGGCAACCGTCGCGTGCGGTCGGTCGGCGAGTTGATGGAGAACCAGTATCGGGTCGGCTTGCTGCGCATGGAACGGGCGGTCCGCGAGCGCATGAGTTCGGTGGACATCGATACCGTCATGCCTCAGGACCTGATCAACGCCAAACCGGCGTCGGCGTCGGTGCGCGAGTTCTTCGGCTCGTCACAGTTGAGCCAGTTCATGGACCAGACCAACCCGCTGTCCGAGGTGACCCACAAGCGCCGCCTGTCGGCATTGGGTCCGGGCGGTTTGACGCGGGAACGGGCCGGTTTCGAGGTGCGCGACGTGCACCCCACCCACTACGGCCGCATCTGTCCCATCGAGACACCGGAAGGGCCCAACATCGGGCTTATCAACTCCTTGGCGACCTTCGCCCGCGTCAACAAGTACGGCTTCATCGAAACCCCCTATCGGCGCGTCGTCGAGGGGCGGATGATCGAAGAGGTCGTCTACATGTCGGCCATGGACGAGGGCAAGTACATGATCGCCCAGGCCAACGCCGATCTGGATGACGACGGCCGTTTCATTGATGAATTGGTGAGCTGTCGCAAGGCAGGGGACTTCTCGCTTGTGCGTCCCGAGGAAATCGATTTCATCGACGTTTCGCCCAAGCAGCTTGTGTCCGTGGCGACCGCACTCATCCCGTTTCTCGAAAACGACGACGCCAACCGGGCGTTGATGGGATCGAACATGCAACGTCAGGCCGTGCCGCTGCTGCGCTCCGAGGCGCCGCTGGTGGGAACGGGCATGGAGGGGACGGTCGCGCGGGACTCCGGCGCAACCATCATCAACCGCCGCACCGGCGTCGTCGATCAGGTGGACGCCACCCGTATCGTGGTGCGCGCGACCGATGAAACGTCCCATTCGGCGCCGGGCGTCGACATCTATACCCTGCTCAAATTCCAGCGCTCCAACCAGAACACGACCATTCACCAAAGACCCTTGGTCAAGGTGGGAGACCAGGTGCAGGCCGGCGACACCATCGCCGATGGCCCGTCCACCGAGCTTGGCGAACTGGCGCTGGGGCGCAATGTGCTCGTCGCGTTCATGCCGTGGCAGGGCTACAACTTCGAGGATTCGATCCTCATTTCCGAGCGTCTGGTGCAGGACGACGTCTTTACCTCGATCCATATCGAAGAATTCGAGGTGATGGCGCGCGATACCAAGCTCGGTCAGGAGGAAATCACGCGTGACATCCCAAATGTCGGCGAAGAAGCGCTGAAAAACCTCGACGAAGCGGGCATTGTTTACATCGGCGCCGAGGTTAAACCCGGCGACATCCTGGTCGGCAAGGTGACGCCCAAGGGCGAGTCGCCCATGACGCCGGAGGAAAAACTCCTGCGCGCCATATTCGGCGAGAAGGCGGCCGATGTCCGGGATACGTCCCTCAAGGTTCCGCCCGGCGTCACCGGCACGGTTCTCGAGGTGCGCGTCTTTTCACGCCGCGGCGTGGACAAGGACGTTCGCGCCCTCGCCATCGAACAGTCAGAGATCGAACGCCTTGCCAAGGACCGGGACGACGAGCGCGCCATTCTGGAAAGAAGCTTCCATGGCCGTCTCAAGGTTCTCCTCATGGGGCAGACCGTGGTTGGCGGTCCCAAGGGCATGCCGCGCGACGTCGTGGTCGACGACGCGTTGCTGAGCGGGTACACGACCGGACAATGGGCGCAGATCGTGATCGCGGATGATCAGGTCATGACCGATGTCGAGGCGCTGAAATCCCAATTCGAGGAAAGTATCGCCCGTCTGGAAGAGCGGTTCGAGAACAAGGTCGACAAGTTGCAGCGCGGCGACGACCTGCCGCCAGGCGTGATGAAGATGGTCAAGGTGTTTGTCGCCGTGAAACGGAAACTTCAACCGGGCGACAAGATGGCCGGGCGTCATGGCAACAAGGGAGTCATTTCCAGGATCGTGCCGGTTGAGGACCTGCCGTACCTGGAAGATGGAACACCGGTGGAAATCGTGCTCAATCCGTTGGGCGTTCCGTCGCGAATGAATGTGGGGCAGATTCTCGAAACCCATCTGGGTTGGGCCTGCTCGGCGTTCGGCCGCAAGGTAGCGGAATTGTACGAGGAAGCGCGTCGCCACGGCATATCGACGGAGATTCGCTCCTACCTCCAGGATCTCTATGGCCAGGCGGAATTCGATAGTGAAATCAGCCATTTGGACGACGAACAGATGCTTGAGCTGGCGCAACATCTGCAAACCGGGGTACCGGTGGCGTCGCCCGTGTTCGACGGCGCGCGCGAGGCGGACATCGTCACGATGTTGGAGAAAGCCGGCCTGGATGTGTCCGGGCAGGTGACTCTCCACGACGGCCGCACCGGCGAAGCATTTCATCAGGCGGTGACCGTGGGCTACATCTATATGCTCAAGCTTCACCACCTGGTGGACGACAAGATCCACGCCCGGTCCATCGGCCCCTACAGTCTGGTGACCCAGCAGCCCTTGGGCGGCAAGGCGCAGTTCGGCGGCCAGCGCTTCGGCGAAATGGAAGTGTGGGCGCTGGAAGCCTACGGCGCCGCCTATACGTTGCAGGAAATGCTCACCGTCAAATCGGACGACGTTTCGGGACGGACCAAGGTCTACGAATCCATCGTCCGCGGTGACGATACCTTTGAAGCGGGCGTTCCTGAGTCCTTCAATGTCCTCGTCAAGGAACTGCAGTCCCTGGGCCTCAATGTGGAGATGCAATGAGGCCGCTTGCTAGGGCACGGTGAGATCAGTTTGAACAAATCTGATCTCATGGTCGTGCTCTAGGTTATTGATTTGTAGAGCAAACCCTTGCAATCCGGATTTCCATCCTGATCGCATTTTGCTCTGCAGCAAGCATGGTGGGTGACGGCAGCGAAATGGAGAAGATTGCATGAACGAGTTGATGAAAATTTTCGGGCAGATCGGCGGGACGCAACGTTTCGACGAGATCAAGATCGCCATCGCCAGTCCCGAGCGCATACGCTCGTGGTCGTTCGGGGAGATCAAGAAGCCCGAAACCATCAACTACCGGACCTTCAAGCCCGAACGCGACGGTTTGTTCTGCGCCCGCATTTTTGGTCCCATCAAGGACTACGAGTGCCTGTGCGGCAAATACAAGCGGATGAAGTACAAGGGCATCATCTGCGAAAAGTGCGGTGTCGAAGTGACATTGCAAAAGGTTCGCCGCGAGCGCATGGGCCATATCGAACTGGCCTCTCCGGTCGCTCACATCTGGTTCATGAAATCCCTGCCGAGCCGGATCGGACTTCTGCTCGACATGACCCTCAAGGATCTGGAGCGGGTTCTCTATTTCGAAAACTATGTGGTGGTGGAGTCGGGGTTGACGCCGCTGCAACCCGGTGAACTCCTGAACGAGGAGCAGTATCAACGGGCGGTCGACGAATACGGCGAGGACTCTTTCAATGTGGGGATCGGCGCCGAGGCGGTGCGCGAGATGCTGTCCGCCATCGACCTGGACACCGAACAAGCGACTTTGCGGGCCGATCTCAAGGAAACCAACTCGGAGACCAAGCGCAAGAAACTGGTCAAACGGCTGAAACTGATCGAAGCATTCATCGAGTCCAAGACGCGCCCGGAATGGATGATCCTCGAAGTGGTTCCGGTCATTCCGCCTGAATTGCGCCCCCTAGTGCCGCTGGATGGCGGTCGCTTCGCCACTTCCGATCTCAATGATCTCTATCGCCGTGTCATCAACCGCAACAACAGGCTGAAGCGGCTGATCGAACTGCGGGCGCCGGAAATCATCATCCGCAACGAGAAGCGGATGCTGCAGGAATCAGTGGACGCCCTATTCGACAACAGCAGCCGTGGCCGGCCGATTTCGGGCGCCAACAAACGGCCCCTGAAATCATTGAGCGACATGCTCAAGGGCAAGCAGGGGCGTTTCCGCCAGAACCTGCTCGGCAAGCGCGTCGACTACTCGGGCCGGTCGGTGATCGTGGTCGGTCCGGAATTGAAGCTGCACGAATGCGGCTTGCCCAAGAAGATGGCGCTCGAACTGTTCAAGCCGTTCATCTACTCGAAGCTCGAACTGTACGGCATGGCCACCACCATCAAGGCCGCGAAGCGGATGCTGGAAAAGGAGCGGCCGGAAGTCTGGGACATCCTGGAAGAGGTGATCCGCGAGCACCCGGTGATGTTGAACCGAGCGCCGACCTTGCATCGACTGGGCATCCAGGCATTCGAGCCGGTGCTCATCGAGGGCAAGGCGATACAGCTGCATCCGCTCGTTTGCGCGGCGTTCAACGCCGACTTCGACGGCGACCAGATGGCGGTCCACGTGCCGTTGTCCCTCGAATCGCAGCTGGAAGCCCGCGTGCTGATGATGTCGACCAACAACATCCTCAGTCCGGCCCATGGCAAGCCCATCATCGTTCCGTCGCAGGATATCGTCCTCGGCCTTTACTACCTGACCATGGAAAAAGCGGACGAACCCGGCGAGGGCATGGCTTTCGCCGATGTCGGCGAGATCGAACACGCGTTGGCCGCGGGCGCGATTACCTTGCACTCTCGGATCAAGTGCCGCTACCGAACCGTGGATGAGAACAACAAACCCGTAACCCAAGTCGTCGAGGCGACTCCGGGACGGATGCTGTTGTCGGAGATTCTGCCGCACCATCCCGCCGTTCCCTTCAGTCTCATCAACCGGCTGTTGACGAAGAAGGAAATTTCCGCGGTCATCGACGCCGTTTATCGTAACTGCGGTCAGAAAGAGACGGTTATCTTCGCCGACAAGATCATGGGGATGGGCTTTTCCTATGCATCCAAGGCGGGGATTTCCTTCGGCAAGGACGATCTTGTGGTGCCGGATACCAAGACCGCTCTTGTTCAAAGGACCGAGGATCGGGTCAAGGAATACGAGCAGCAGTACCTCGATGGCCTGATCACGCAAGGCGAAAAGTACAATAAGGTCGTTGACGCCTGGTCCCAGTGCACGGACGAGGTCGCCGACGAGATGATGAAGCGAATCTCCGCGACGGAAAAGGGCAAGGTCGTCAACTCGGTATACATGATGGCGCATTCCGGCGCGCGCGGTTCGGCGGCGCAGATCAAGCAGCTTGCCGGCATGCGCGGTCTGATGGCCAAGCCGTCCGGCGAAATCATCCAGACACCGATCATCTCCAACTTCAAGGAAGGACTGACGGTGTTGGAGTACTTCAACTCCACCCATGGCGCGCGCAAGGGGTTGGCCGATACCGCGTTGAAAACCGCCAATTCCGGCTATCTGACGCGTCGCCTTGTGGATGTGGCGCAGGATTGCATCATCCTGGAGCAGGATTGCGGAACCGAGCGCGGCATCACCATGAATCCGGTGCGGGAAGGCGGCGAGGTGGTGGTTTCTCTGGGTGAGCGTGTTCTCGGCCGGACGGCCGGGGAAGACGTTCTGCATCCGGTAACGAACGAGGTCATCATCAATGCGGGCGATTTGATCGACGAAGAGGCCGTCGCTGTCATCGACGCGGCGGATGTGGAGTCGATTCTGATTCGGTCGGTTTTGACCTGCGAAACCAAGATCGGGGTTTGCGGCGCCTGCTATGGACGCGACCTGGCGCGGGGAACGCGGGTCAACGTGGGCGAGGCCGTCGGTGTCATCGCCGCGCAGTCGATCGGCGAACCGGGCACGCAGTTGACCATGCGAACGTTCCACATCGGCGGCGCCGTTCAGCGTGGCGCCGAACAGTCGAAGATCGAGGCGGTCACGGACGGAACGGTGTCGCTGCGCAATTGCTTCACGGTTCGCAACAGCGCCGGTGTTCCGGTGGTCATGAACCGAAATGCCGAGGCCGTCGTGATCGACGCGCAGGGACGAGAGCGCGCACGCCATCGCCTCGCGTACGGAACCAAGCTGTTCGTCGACGACAAGAAAAGTCTGAAACGCGGCGAGAAATTAGCCGAGTGGGATCCGTACACGTTGCCCATCATTACCGAAAAGGAGGGGTTCGCTCACTACGTCGATCTCGTGGAGGGCGTTTCGATGATCGAGCAGACCGACGAGACGACCGGCATGGCGTCCAAGGTCGTGCGCGAATGGAAGGGGCAACCGGGGAAAGCCGATCTCAAACCCAGGATCACGTTGCGTGACGAAAACGGCGACATCATTACCCTCGATAACGGCATGGAGGCTCGCTACTTCCTGCCGGTGGACGCCATTCTGTCCGTTGGCAACGGTCAACAGGTCCATGCCGGCGACGTGCTGGCGCGCATTCCGCGGGAATCAGCCAAGACGCGTGATATCACAGGCGGTTTGCCGAGGGTCGCGGAGCTTTTCGAGGCGCGCCGGCCCAAGGATTATGCCATCATCAGTGAAATCGGCGGACGCGTGGAATTTGGCAAGGATTACAAGGCGAAGCGCCGTATCGTCGTGGTGCCGGATGAAGAAGGCGAGGATCCACGGGAATATCTGATCCCCAAGGGCAAGCATATCAGTGTGCAGGAAGGGGACTACGTTGAGACCGGCGACCCGCTGATGGACGGCAATCCCGCGCCTCATGATATTCTGAGGGTTTTGGGTGTCGAAGCCCTGGCGAGCTATCTGACGAAAGAGATCCAGGACGTTTATCGGCTTCAA
>JAHCKI010000087.1 GCA_026125865.1 Rhodospirillales bacterium | reverse complement strand
GTTCGCTGTCGCCGTCGAGGACGAAGCGCGCGATGAGCTGCTTCGCCAGTGAGCCGCGCACGCCTTCCGCGATCATCGTGTACTTGCCGCGCAGCTCCATGCCGCGCGTGAAGTTGGCGTTGGGCTTGCCGTCACGGCCGACGCCCATGTCGCCGGTGGCAATGCCATAGACACGGCCATCCTCGCCATAGAGCACTTCCGCCGCGGCGAAGCCCGGAAAGATCTCGACCCCCAGCGCCTCGGCCTGTTCGGCGAGCCACCGGCACACGTTTCCAAGGCTGATCGCAAAATTGCCGTGGTTGTTCATCTGCGGCGGGGTCGGCAGGCGATAGGAACCGGTTTTTGTAAGAAACAGAAAATTGTCGTCGACGATGGGCGTGTTCAGGGGGGCGCCCTTTTCCTTCCAGTCCGGAATGAGTTCGTTCAATGCCCGAGGTTCGAGTACGGCGCCGGAGAGAATGTGCGCGCCGACTTCCGACCCCTTTTCGACGAGGCATACCGTCAATTCGCGTTCTTGTTCCTGCGCCAATTGCATCAACCGAATGGCGGCAGAGAGTCCCGAAGGCCCGCCGCCAACGATGACGACGTCAAATTCCATTGCATCCCGTTCCATGGTCATCTCCTTCCCCTTTTTTACGCGGGCGAAACGCTTATAGCACAGGGCCAATGCTCGCTGTCCCAAAATAGTCCGAAATCAGTGGGGTTTCATCGGTGTGATGGTATCTTGTGGACATGGATCAGCTAGACTCACGCACGGTGGCGGCGCTCTTGGCCTGGTATGTGCAGGCGGGTGTCGATGAAGCGATTGGAAATACGCCGATCTCTCGATACGCAGCGGACGAACAAGGGCAGACCATGCCCGAGGACCGTTCGGAATCGCAGCGCCAGCCGTGGCAAGCCCAAACAGAGGCGCCACCCCCCAAACCTCCGGCAACCGGGACTCCTCGGCTGCCGGATACCGAACGTGCGGTTCGAGACGCGGTTCATTTGGGTGAGCAGGCGTCGACCCTGGAAGACATTCGTCAGGCGCTTGAGGTTTTCGACGGCTGCGCGCTCAAAAAGACCGCGACAAACCTGGTTTTCTATCGCGGCAATCCCGGTGCTCGCATCGTTTTCGTCGGCGAGGCGCCCGGGGCCGAGGAAGATCGGCAGGGCCGCCCGTTCGTCGGTCCCAGCGGCCGTCTATTGGACCGCATGCTGTCTTCCATCGGGCTTGACGAGAACGCCGTGCTCATCACCAACACGGTGTTCTGGCGTCCGCCGGGAAACCGCGCACCCAGCCAAAGCGAAACAGCGGCGTGTCAGCCTTTTCTGCGTCGGCTACTGGACATCGTGGACCCCCAGATCGTCGTCGCCCTTGGGGGGCCGGCATCCAAGGTCCTTCTCGGCCGCGCGGAAGGCGTTACCAAGCTGCGCGGCCGCTGGTTTTCCCTGCAAACCATGGGATTGGCGCACCCGGCACAGGCAACGGCCACATTCCATCCCGCCTATCTGCTGCGCTCCCCTGTGCAAAAGCGCTACGCATGGCGCGACATGCTGTCGATTCGGCATAAGCTGGAGGAACTCCGGAACGAGACCTGAAACAGCGCCGCAACCTTGAAATCGCCTATAGCACCCGCGCGACGGCAGCCTCGACTTCGACCTCTACGTGAGACGAACGGCACGCGGCGCTTTCCTTGTGTTCGACGGTCAGATCCAACAAACACTCCGCGGTTCCCTCACGGGCAATCCGTTCGGCTTTTTCGGTATCGTCAATGTAGGGAGCAAAGGCGATGTCCTGGAGCAACGCATGGTGACAAAACCAGGAGGACAACTCGTCGAACAATTTTTTTGCGGACTTGACCGAGGCTTTTCGTTTTGCCGCGATGCGCTGTTTCGCGATCTTTTGAAGAAGGTTGCGGTGCTCGGCGCGATGGAATTCCAACCCCGGATAGTTGAAAGCGTCCATTAACTTTTCTTCGCGATGGAAGAAAAAGGAGGCGTAATGTGATAAGGTATCCAGGGTTGCTTGGATCATTGCCGCCGCCTCCTCGTCCTCGCTCATTCCGTCGAGAAGCGAAATGACGCGAACGAGACATCGAACATCGGCTGCAAACGCCGGGATACTTACACGTTGTGTATTCGTCCAAACACTACTCACAGGCGACCGTTGCACGTTTGATATTTGTGTACCCCGTATGGGGTATGTTTTGCGGCAGTGTATATCAGAACGATTGCAAACGACCAGAAAAAACTTCCACCTTGAGAAGAGTTAGATCGTTTCGCGCTTAAGATCGGTTGCAAGTTGGCGGACGCGGGAAAAGCACGTCAGGTCGCAGCCGCCTTTGCGGCCGAGCGCGCCAAGCCGTCGGCGCGTTCGTTTTCGGGATGCCCCGCGTGGCCGCGCAGCCAGAACCATTCGACGCTGTGGTCCTGAACTCTCTCATCCAACAATTGCCAGAGATCGGCATTGCGAACGGGCGTGCGTGCGGCCGTCGTCCATCCATTCCGCTTCCAGTTGTGTATCCAGCCGGTGATACCGTCGCGAACGTATTTGCTGTCGGTGAAGATGTGGATTTTGGTGGAGCGCTTCAGGGCCTCGAGGCCGCGTATGGCCGCCATCAGCTCCATCCGGTTGTTTGTCGTATCGGGTTCGCCGCCCGACAGTTCGCGTTCCTGTCCTCGCCACCTGAGAACGACGCCCCATCCTCCCGGTCCGGGATTGCCGAGACATGCGCCATCGGTGAACATTTCAACCACGTCATCGTCGCGCTTTTTTTTGGCGGCGTCACCTTTGCGAGACATATCAAATCAATCCATATCCTTCGGGTCCACGAACGCGCCGATGGAATCGCAGTTTACCGAGATATTCCATCGGGTTCTTCGGGGATACCAGGGCGTTCGGGGGCGTATTGAGCCAATCGTGCAAACGCGTCATCAGAAAACGAAACGCCGCCCCGCGAGTCAAAATCGGCAAGGCGGACAACTCATCATCGGATAGCGGGCGTCGACGCTGATATCCCCGTAGCAGGGATCGCGCCTTGCTGATGTTGAAACCGCCATCTTCCTCGAAACACCAAGCGTTCAGGCATATGGCCAATTCGTAGGCGAAGTAGTCGGCGCACGCGAAATAGAAATCGATCATCCCGGTCAGTCGATCACGCTCGAAAAACACATTGTCGGGGAACAGGTCGGCGTGAATGATCCCGGTCGGCAACCCGACGGGCCAGGCGTTTTCAAGTGTATTCAGCTCGGTGGTCAGCTCGGCCGCGAGGTCCGGGGAAACCGCACCCTTGGACTTGAGGCTGGCTTCGAGCAGGTGCCTCCAGCCATCGATGGAAAGGTCGTTACGGCGTCGTAACGAAAAATCCGATGCGGCGATGTGGAAGTCCGCCACGGCCTCGCCCACCGCGGCGCAATGGGACGGTGTCGGGCGGCGCGGCCACAATCCTCGAAGAAATGTAAAAAATGCAGCGGGTCGGCCGGCCAATTGCCTGGCCACTTGGCCATCATTCCCGCGAACGGGAAGAGGCGACGGGACTCCCCTTGCCGCCACGTGCTCCATCAACGACAGAAAAAACGGCAGCTCCGCTTCTTTGACCCGTTTTTCATAGAGGGTCAGGATGAAGGTTCCCTGGTCCGCCAGCACCAGATAGTTGCTGTTCTCCACGCCCTCGGCGATACCCTTGCTGGCGAGAATGGATCCGATGGGATACGCCGCGGCGAAGGCGGCGATTTCTTCGTCGGTGACTTCCGTGTAAACGGCCATGAGTCATACTGAGATGGTTTCAAGCAGGTTCAGAACCATAGCTTAACGCATATGGTTCCCAGAAACTTGTACGCATCGGAGTCGTCCTCTACAGTGCGGCCTGCAAGTCGTTCTTAACGGCGTCGCTCACACGATGTCTATTCACAACGCGGCACTCTCTGAGCAGGAGGTAACCTTGACCAAGGCTGCCGTTGTCTTAGTCCTGTTGGCGGTCCTCGCGGGATGTGCGTCCTCGAAAGACGACGTCCGTCGAACCTGTCCCAAGATTACCGTCCTCGGTGATGCGTCGAGGATCACTCGGTTCGCGCCGGGGCTTGGCCGGGATCTGACGGATGTGGATTTCGAGGCTCAGTTCGCCGATGTGCTCATGCGCTGCGAATACGTGGGCGATCGTGAGGATGGCGACCTTGCGGTTGTCGTCGCGCTCGCTCCGGTCATTGCGGCCTCCCGTGGCCCGGCGAACAAGAGCCAGAATGCCCTACTCGATTATTTCGTCAGCGTCGTCGACCAAGGTAAGAACATTCTCCGCAAGCAACACTTCTCGGTCGATGTGCCGTTTACGGGCAACCGCTCGCAGGTCGTACTCCAGGACGACACCCCCCCGATCAGCGTGAACCTGCCATTGCCGAACAACCGCCACGGCAGCGCCTACCAGATTTACCTGGGCTTTCAGCTTTCCGAAAACGAACTGGATTACAACCGCCGTCGAACCGCCGGTCTCCGGTAAACACCTTTTTTTGGGCAATATTGACGTCCTCTGGACATCAGATACACTTGTCTCGACAAACACGCCCCCGTGTGTTGAATGAGCTTGGTTCTGCGGGGGCGTGATCGAACAGGCTTTGGACTTGCGAAAAGGATATCGCCATCGCCATGGGAGGGTCCGGTGAATCAGCCTCCGCACGCCGCGCTTAAGGAAACACCCCTGACCGCGCTTCACAAGAAGCTGGGGGCGAAAATGGTGCCGTTCGCCGGGTATGAAATGCCCTTGCAATACAGCGGTATCATCGCCGAGCATCTGCATGCGCGCAGCGGCGCCGTGTTGTTCGACGTATCACATATGGGCCAAGCCATCCTGCGCGGCCCCGATGCGGCGGCGGCGCTGAACGAGCTTGTCGTCGGCGACCTCGTCAAATTGCCGGTCGGGAAGGTTCGCTATACCCTGCTGACCAATGATCGCGGCGGCATCATCGATGATCTCATGGTGGTCAACGGCGGCTACTATCTGGTGATCGTCGTCAATGCGGCCCGCAAGGAAATGGACTTCGCGCACATCTACGCCCGGATTCGCGATCGCTGCCAGTTGGAGATTTGGGAGGACCGCGCCCTTCTCGCGTTGCAGGGGCCGGCCGCCGCGAAAGTGTTGTCCCGGTTGGCGCCGCCCAGCAAGCACATGATGTTCATGTCCATGGAGAACCTCAAGCTGGGCGACATCAAGTGCGGTGTGACACGCTCCGGTTATACCGGCGAGGACGGTTTTGAAATCACGGTTCCCCATGAAGACGCTACTCGGCTAGCCGAGCTGCTGCTTGCCGAGGATGAGGTGAAACCCGCGGGCCTCGGCGCTCGCGACACTCTCCGGTTGGAGGCCGGGCTTTGCCTCTATGGCAATGACATCGATGAAGAAACCACGCCGGTGGAAGCCGGACTGAGCTGGACCATCAGCCCAAGCCGAAAAGAACAAGGCGGGTTTCCGGGGGACGAAATCATTCTGAGGCAGCTTCTCGAAGGTCCCGGGAGAAAACGGGTCGGCATTCGTTTCGAGGGCAAGGCCGTTCCGCGCTCGGGCGCCGAGATCGAGACCATGGAAGGCGCGCCGATCGGCCTCATTACCAGCGGCAGTTACGGCCCATCGGTGGGCAGTCCGATCGCCATGGCCTATCTGGCGTCGGATCACGCCTCCGCCGGCACGCTTGTACGGGCAACGCTCCGCGGCAAACCGGTACCGGGGGAGGTCGTGAAGCTGCCGTTTGTTCCGCATCGATATGCGTCTTGAGTATCTCAGGGAGGGGATTGACGATGGCGAAAGTAAGCTTCACCCGCGAGCATGAATGGATCAAGGTCGATGGCGGCGAAGGGGTCATCGGCATCACGAACTATGCCCAGGAGCAGCTTGGCGACATTGTGTTCGTCGATCTCCCCGCCGTCGGCCAACAGGTCAAGCAAGGCGAGGAAGCCGCGGTTGTCGAATCGGTGAAGGCGGCGAGCGAACTGTACGCGCCGGCGAGTGGCGAGGTCGTCGCCGTCAACGAGGCGCTGGTGGATGATCCCGCCAGGGTCAACGAAGACGCCATGAACCGTGGCTGGTTCTTCAAGATTTCCCTGTCCGACCCCAACGAACTCTCCGCCCTTTTGGATGAAGCCGCCTACAAAGAGTACGTCGAGAGCCTCGGATGAGCCGTTACCTGCCGCTCACCGGCGACGACCGACGGTCGATGCTTGCAGCCATCGGGGTCGAGTCCGTCGATGCGCTGTGTCGTGACGTTCCGGACTCCGTCCTCCTGAAAGAACCGGTGGATCTGCCCTTTGGGCGAAGTGAAATGGCAGTCGAGGCGGCGTTCGTCGACTTCGCGAACCGCAGTCTCAGCCCGGGCTGTGCTTCATCCTTTCTTGGCGCGGGAAGTTACCGGCATCATATCCCGGCGACGGTGGACCACCTCATTCAACGAAGCGAGTTCCTGACCTCCTACACGCCCTATCAACCCGAGATATCCCAGGGCACGCTGCAATATCTGTTCGAGTTTCAGACCCAGGTCGCGCTGTTGACCGGCATGGAGGTGGCGAACGCCTCCATGTATGACGGCGCGACGGCGACCGCCGAAGCCGTCATGATGGCCGCGCGCGTGACGCGGCGGCGGCGCATGGTTCTATCGGGCGGACTGCACCCCCATTATCGCGAGGTCACGGCCACAAGCGGGAGATACCTGGGATTCGACATCCAAATGATGGCCCCCAGCGGGACGGATGCCGATGATCCGGCCGCCCTGCTTGATAAGGACACGGCGTGCGTCGTTGTGCAGAATCCGGATGTTTTTGGCCGCGTGCGGGATCTGTCGCCCCTTGCCGACGCCTGCCACGATGCCGGCGCGCTGCTGATCGTCGTCGTCACCGAACCGGTGTCGTTGGGCCTGCTGACGCCCCCCGGGGACATGGGCGCCGATATCGTCGCCGGCGAAGGACAACCGCTGGGGAACGCCGCCAGTTTCGGAGGGCCGACACTCGGCCTGTTCGCGACGCGGGAGCGTTTCGTGCGGCAAATGCCGGGACGCATCGTCGGCGAAACCATCGACGCCAACGGCCGCCGCGGCTACGTTCTGACCCTGTCGACTCGCGAGCAACACATCCGCCGCGAAAAAGCGACGAGCAACATCTGCACCAACAGCGGTCTATGCGCCCTCGCCTTTTCCATCCATGTGACACTGCTGGGCGAACGGGGACTGGCGCGGCTGGCTGCCGGCAACCACGCCGCCGCGGTGCGGCTCGCCGACCAACTGGCTGCGGTTCCGGGTGTGGAGGTCCTTACCGACACGTTTTTCAACGAGTTGACGGTGAGCTTGTCGCGGCCGGCAAAAGAGGTAGTGGACGCGCTTGCCGATCGAGGCATCCTCGCCGGCGTGCCCATGTCGCGCTTCTATCCGGACGATCCCGGCATGGCTCCGTTGCTGCTCATCGCCGCGACGGAACTGAACACCGCCGAGGATATGGATCGCCTCGCCGAGGGATTGGGGGAGGCGCTGGCGTGACGAACGATTTTCGCACCACGACCGGCCATCGCGGCCTGGACATGGAAGAACCGCTGATCTTCGAACAGGGATCGCCGGAAAAGTGCGGTGTGGACCTGGCGGACGCGACGATCGACAACGATCGCCTGGGCGGCCTCCGTCGCCGAACGCCCGTCGGCCTGCCGGGCCTGAGCGAGCCCGAAGTCGTGCGTCATTACCTGCGCCTCAGCCGCAAGAACTACAGCATCGATGCCGGCATGTATCCGCTGGGGTCATGCACCATGAAGCACAATCCCCGCATCAACGAAAAGGTGGCGCGGTTGCCGGGAATTGGCGACTTGCATCCGCTGCAACCGGAAAAGACCGTGCAGGGCGCCCTTGCCATCATCGATGAGTGCGCCCGATGGTTGAAGATGCTGACCGGTCTGCCCGCCGTGGCCATGTCACCGGCGGCGGGCGCCCACGGCGAGCTGACCGGCCTGATGACCATTCGCGCGGCGCACGAGGATCGCGGCGACGCGCGCCGGCGGGTGCTGGTGCCCGAGTCGGCGCACGGCACCAATCCGGCCAGCGCCCATGCCTGCGGCTATTCGGTCGAGGCGATCCCCGCCACCGCCGAAGGACGGGTCGATCTCGAGGTTTTGCGGCGGAAGCTGGACACCGACGTCGCGGCCGTCATGTTGACGATCCCCAACACCTGCGGCGTGTTCGAGAATGACGTACTCGAGATCGCCGAAGCGGTGCGCTCCGTCGGCGCGTTCTTCTACTGTGACGGGGCCAACTTCAACGCCTTCGTCGGGCGGGTGCGGCCGGGCGATCTCGGCATCGATTGCATGCACATCAACCTGCACAAGACCTTCTCCACACCCCATGGCGGCGGCGGCCCCGGCAGCGGTCCGGTGGCGTTGTCGGCGGCGCTCGCCCCCTACGCGCCGGTCCCCTCGGTGGTGCATGGGCCGGAGGGCTTGCGCCTGGCGGAGCACGCGTCCCAGACGGGTGGAAAATC
>JAHCKI010000086.1 GCA_026125865.1 Rhodospirillales bacterium | reverse complement strand
GAAGCATGTCGCTTTCTTGATGAACACATCGTTCATCATCTTTCAAGAACCGCCCGGCGGGGTGAGGTGTTCGCAATTGGCGGCATGGGGAGGGCCGTAGCCTTAGCGGGCCTGGCCTTCGAGGAGGCCTTCGGAAATCTGCAGGTTGATGTTGATGAGGGTGTCGAGCGTTTGCTCCGCCACGTGACCATTGCTTCGCAACGTGGTGGCGACAACGAAGTCACCGAGCTTCAGGAGGTTGGATTTGACGGCCGGCGACAGGGTACCGTTGGCGCGATTGACCAAAGTTTGGATGGCGATCCACAGTTCGGCATTGTCATCGAGGGCACATCGGAGGGCGCACGGCTCCTTGCCGTTCTGACGCGCCTGGTCGAGACGGATCGCCGCTTGTGACAGCGCCAGTGCATTCTCCTCGACAGCAGTCAACGGATCGGTCTGTTGTGCGTATTGGTTCATGACGCAATCCTTCGTTAGATGAACTATCTATTGAAATGATCCTAGCGCGTCGGCGCTTAAGAACCTGTTAAGCAAACCGAAAAAGCAGCCGTAATCTGAATGGGTTAAGTCAGTTCCAAAGTGAGCGGTTGATACCGGGACGGCTCCGCACGTGCGGCATCGGCCCGTTGCGCCGTCGTGTTCGTGCCGGTGTCCGTGATCAGCCGCCGAACCGCCGCCGGACCGATGTTCATGAGCGCGTCGATGACCGATAGATGGGAGACGAACGTCGAGCCTTGCTGCGGATACACGGGGTGTTCCCAGGTCTGATAGCGGATTTCGATACCGGCGGCGTCGAAGATCTTGCGGTCGCCTTCCAGATACACTTTCGCGCCGAGGCTTGTGTAGTAGTGCCGGGCGTCCAACTTCAACAGGATGGCGAGCAGGAGATCGGAGCGCTTGCCGACGATATTCAGTTCCGAGGCGCGATGGAACCGGGGATTCAGGTCGAGGAAACCGGCGAACATGAGGATGCCGGCGATACAGAAATCGGCGAGGTATTCGTAATCCGCCTCGATCCAGGCTTCGATCTCAGGGAAGAAGCGATCGAAGTAAGGCGCGTTCTTGAGGCTGGTTTCGATGCTTTTTAGATGCTTGTACCGCCACTTGGGTTGCGCCGGGCAAATGCGGATATCCCGGATCGCGGTTTGCTGATCGTGGCGGGCGACGGGAACCGTGAGCCACAGCGGCTGGCCGTTCAAACCCTTGATCTGGTTGCGGGACTGCCAAGTGCGTCGGGTGAACTGCACGGTGTCCAGGAACACGAAGGTATCGGCCGATGCCATCTGCTCGAAATAGCCGAGCCAGGGCAGGTAGGTGGGTTGGGTGATGACGACCGTCATGGCGTGACGCCCCCTCTCTACCGGCCCCGCCGCGCGCGCTGGCGAACGGCGATGTCCGTCTGATGAACGTAGATGGTGAACTCGAACGGCACCACGCCCGGCTTGACGCAGTAGTCGTGGCGCAGGCTCACCAGCGGCGACAGGTGTTCCTTGCAGAAGGTGAACACCTTCTCAGGATCCACATAGAAAAGCTCCGGTTCGCGGTGATCGACGTAGTTGGAGAGCGCATTGAAGGCCAAGACCTTGCGCGTCTTGGCGAACAGCAGCGACAAGATCGAGCGCATGAAGCCCCAGTTATCGACGGTGCGGTTGTTGAACACACCGCTGATGAGAACATAGTCGAAGGACTCGTCAACACCATCGACGAGGATATTGCGTTTCTCGAATCGAATGCCGGGGAATTTTTCGGCGGCCAGGCGGATGGCCTCGTCGCAGATGTCGTATCCGACATATTCACCGGGGAAGGCGCAGAATTCCCTCAGAAAATCGAGCATATGCCCGGTACCGCAACCGAAGTCCAACACCTTGGCGCCGTTGAGATCGCCTGCTTCGGCAAGGATGCGCATGCGGCGTTCCTGGGATTCCCGGTCCCGCCATTGCGCCGATTCCGGTCCGTCTCCAAACCTGCCGACCAGATCGGTATAGTGGTCGCCGATCCTTTCCAGGTCCTCCAGCAAACGGCTGTCGAACGCGATCATGGCTTACGCCTCCTCCAACTGAAAATCCTTGTGCGTGGTAGGGTCCGGTGCGGATCGATGGGAGCCGACCAAGCGCGACTCGCGGGGTTCCGTGTCGCTGAAAAACATGTCATCAATTGTTGCGGCCAAGCGTGCGGCGCCGTTGCCGTCGCAGACGGCCGCCGCCGCAGTGCTCATGCGCCGCCGTGTGCACCATTCCGACAAAAGGATCAGGAGGTCCTCGGCGATGGCGTCGGCGGTCACCTCGTCGTCACGTCCCAGCAACCAGATGGCGCCGGCGGCGGCTAGGTTGCGGGCGTGCCATTCCTGGTTTTCACCAGTGGTGATGACGAGCGTCGGCAGGCCGAGGCAGCATCGCTCCCACGACATGGTCCCGCCGGCGCCAATGGCGAAGTCGGCGCGGGTCATGAGATCGACCATGGTGTCGATGCCCACACCGACATGGAACCGCGAGGGTTGCAACAACGCCGCCACGCGTTCGGCGATGGCCGCTTGTTCGCCCGAGCCCGCGCCGAGAACAACGTCGACGGCGATACGCGCGGGGATGGCGGCCATGGCGTCGAGAACCTTGGAGGTTACCGAGGTGGTATCTCCAGCGCCCAAGGCAATGAGGAGGCGTGAGACATGCGGGTTTAGTTCGCGACGGGCGATGGCGCCCGAACGGGCGGTGGCAAAGGGCGGTCGCAGAAGGGCGAAGTCGCTGCCGGCGAGGATCCGGCACGAAGCCGGAACCAACGATCCATAGTCGGCCGCTTCACGACCAAAAGCGTTGTCGAGGAGAATATCGGCGTCGTGCCGCCGGTCGGCGTAGTCGGAGATCACCATGACCCGCTTCGCCCAGCTACGGCAGCCGCCCGTGAACGCCTGTCCCCGCTGATAGTGATCGACGATGAGCAGATCCGCGGGGCCGGGGAGGCTGCGGGAGATCTCCCACGGTTCGTCGTCCGGATCGCCGGTCAGGGCAATGAGTTCTTGCGAATTTGCACGAGAGTTTGCTGCCAGCGTCGCGCCGCGCATGGCGAAAATCGTGCGCCAGCCCAGGGCTCGAAGCGCCCCGGCCAGGGACTCGCAGCGCGTCAGATGGCCGCTGCCGATTTCCGGTGTCGCGTCGCAGCGAAAAACGGCGAGGGGGGATGGATGGAGGCTGCCGAGATCCACGTCTAGATGCCCGGTACCGTCCACAGACCGTCGTGTTCGCCGCTTCCGTTCATGCGGCTGGCCAACTCGGGATCGGCGGCGATGAGGCGAAGCACGCGGTCGTAGCGCCATCCCTCGCGGCCCGGCGGCAGCGCCGCGACGATACGCCGCAGGTCACGGAGATCGTCCTCGGTATCTAGGGTCAGGCGAAAATGCTGGACGCTGGGCCCAAGCAGCGGCAGGTGCTCCCAATGAACATCGGGGTGGCGGCGCACATAGCGGGTCACGTGTTCGCGGTCTTCGGGGTCGATTGCTTCCTCCGCAGCCCGTTGCAACCACGCCGCCGTCACCACCTCGCAATCAAGGCCGCGCGGCCAGCTCAGCTTCATGTCGTTGGCAACGTAGTCGGCGCCGGTCACCCGTTGCAGTCGCAGGACTCCGGCGCAGATGGCCGGGTCGAGCAGCGGGCAATCGGCGGTAATCCGCATCACCACTTCCATGGCGTGGGCGCGGGCGCTGCGCCAAACCCGGTCGAGGACGTCCTTTTCCGAGCCGCGAAAAACGGCGATGCCGTGACGCTGCGCCTCGTCAGCGACGGCGTCGTTGGTTTTACCCCGGGGTACGGCGCAGCAGATTTCATCGATACCGGCGATAGCCTGACACCGCTCGATGACATGAGACAAAACCGTCCGTCCATTCAGGTCCATGAGGACCTTGCCGGGCAGGCGCGTTGATCCGATCCGGGCTTGGATAACGACGCCGGTGACGGGCCGGTTCGCCATGACGGGGGTGCGGGAACAGTCGTTCATGGGGCTTACGCCAATTCTTTCAACATCTTGTGGAGGCCGTCTTCATCCAGCCAGTCGTCGTTGCAATCGCTGGAGAACACGAAACCGTCGGGGACGGGGCTGCCTTTGATGTCCGGTTCTTCATCCTGGTCGTCGGCCCAGAACTTGAACGCCGGGTGGATGACGAAGCGGTCCTTGAGTTCGACGGTCGAGCGGGCGTCGTCCGCGGTGATCATCACTTCGTGCAGCTTCTCGCCCGGTCGGATGCCGACGTTGCGGGTGGGAATGCCGGGTGCCAGGCACATGGCCAGCTCCGAGACCCGCATGCTGGGAATCTTGGGAACGAAGATCTCGCCGCCGCGGGCGATTTTCAGGCAGGACAGCACGAAATCCACGCCCTGCTGCAGCGTGATCCAGAAACGGGTCATGCGTTCGTCGGTGATAGGCAGGGTTTCCGCGCCTTCCCGTTTCAGCCTCTGAAAGAACGGGATGACGCTGCCGCGCGAGCCGACCACATTGCCGTAACGGACGACGGCAAAGCGGGTACCGTTTTGTCCGCTGAGGTTGTTGGCGGCCACGAAGATCTTGTCCGATGCCAGTTTGCTGGCGCCGTACAGATTGATGGGATTGGCGGCCTTGTCCGTGGACAGCGCAATGACCTTCTTGACGCCGCAATGGAACGCTGCCTGCACCACGTTTTCGGCGCCGAGGACATTGGTGCGGATGCATTCGGTGGGGTTGTATTCGGCCAGCGGCACGTGTTTCAGTGCCGCCGCGTGAATGACGTAGTCCACGTCGCGCATGGCCATTTCCAGGCGCTCGCGGTCACGGACGTCACCGATGAAGTAACGCAGGCACGGGTGCTTGGCGCGGCTGAACGCCTGTTCCATCTCGAACTGCTTGAGTTCGTCGCGGGAAAAAATGATCAGGCGTCTGGGATCGTAGCGATCCAGCACGGTGCGGACGAAGCGTTTGCCGAACGAGCCGGTGCCGCCCGTCACGAGGACCGATTTACCCGCAAGATCGACGGACAAATCGTAGTAATTGGAGAGCGGCATGGTGTAGTAGGGGCGCTTGTCGTCGTTTTCCGGATGCGCCGCCGTTGTATGGATTTGTTGCGCTTCCTCCGGAGCGGCGCCATGAACCTGATCCACGTTCCCGACGGTGCTCTCATGCGTCTTCAAGAGTTCTGTCATTTCCGATTTTGCTTGCTTTCCCATGGGAGCCCCAATACAGGCCGGCTCCGCTTCCGCTTGACGTGATGGCGGAAAACTACAGCGTTATGGTTGCTCAAATGTTAATGAAGCAATGTATGGTTGTTGTATGGGGCGCGTGGCGACCGCGCGGATATGGACGATGTGGCCGCCTACATGCGCGGCTACGCACCCGTCGATTTGGTCCCGATTAAGACAAGACGATGCTGTTGTCGGGTGCCGATGTCTTTCGACCCGTGCTACAAGATCCCCCATGAAGGCGCTGGTTCTCCATAGTGGCGGGTTGGATTCGACGGTTTGTCTGTTGATGGCGGCCGAGGCTGGGCGGGAGGTTGTCAGTCTCGGCATCGACTATGGCCAGCGCCACCATGTGGAGCTTGAGTATGCGCGGGCGCAGTGTCGCGCGCGGGGGATCGAGCGGCGTGTCCTTCGTGTGGAATGGGACAAGCCCGCCGACGAGGTGCCCGTGGGACGGACCATGGAGGAGATGCGAAGCGGCATCGCGCCGACGTTTCTGCCCGGCCGCAATGCCGTTTTTCTGACGCTCGCGTGCGCCGAAGCCGCCGGTATCGGCGCCGGTGAGGTGTGGATCGGCGTCAATGCCGTCGATTTTTCAGGCTACCCCGATTGCCGGCCGGCGTTCATCGAGGCGTTCACCGCCATGATGGCGCTAGCGATCCCCGACGGTCCCGCGATCATCGCTCCGGTTATTCACCGATCGAAAGCGGAGATTGCCGCCGAGGGTCGCCGCCTGGGTCTGGCCCCCGGCGACACCTGGAGCTGCTACCAGCCACGGATGACCGCGCGGGGCCCGTCCCCGTGCGGCGCCTGCGACGCCTGCGTCCTTCACGACCACGCCTGGCGTCACGCCGACGACGAGGGCCCGCCGAAGTAGGGGAGGGGCCTTGTGCCCTCGGGCCGACTGTAGCCGCTCGACGGGGCGAACACCGCCAGATGCTTGCCGGCGTGGGGTGACTCCGATTGCCATTTGCCTGCCCCACTCATGTCAAAATCCGAAAATCCTTTGTCGAGATGACGCGCAAATCGTCGATGATTCTGACGCGCAATACGCTCCAGTTTCCGGGAATATTTTCTGAAGACCCTCGGCACGGCGCAAAATGACGGCTTCATCGAACGCTTTGTGATCGAGCCAGCTTCCCCCCGCAATTCTAGCAAAATGCGATCAGCTCGGGTCACGTGATCGCATGGATTTGCGCCAAGCCGACGAACGAAAGAACCTGGCCGGGCTCGATATTCCTCCGACGCCGAATTCTCGCACGGCCATTTCCAGTATAAATTCCTTGTTCATGATTGTTACAGGCTTATATACCCAATAACGCACGTTCATCGGGTCACAGCGTAATCCGTACTTGCGTCGGTTTCCTGGGCGGCAAACTCACCAAACTTTTACAATGTAAGAGATCTTCTATGGATGATCACGTCAAAATCCCAAATATACAGCCGAGAATACAATACATTTCTTCAACTGATCAGCGCGAGTTTTATTTCCCTTTTCCCATATTCGTTGATCAAGATCTACAGGTTTTCGTGGGAAGCGAGTCTAAAACGCTTAACACGGACTTTCTTGTCAGTGTCGACAGTCAAGGGGCTGGCGGTGTCGTAACGTTTCTTTCAGGGCAACCTGCCGATGCCACTATAACCATTGTCCGCAGCCTAGTCATCGAACGCACGAGTGACTTCCAAAGCTCCGGTCTGTTCAGAGCCGAGACGCTCAATTCGGAGTTGGATTTTCAGGTCGCCGCTCTGCAGGATTTGGCGTCCGAGCGTGATCGCAGCGTTCGTCTCGCCCCGAGCGATGAGGACGCTGATCTCGTGCTGCCGCCGCGGCAAGAGCGGGCGGGCAAAATGCCCAGCTTCGACGCAAGCGGCAATCTTACCCTGACCGATCCGGCTTCTCTTGGCGGCGGCGGTGGTGGAGGCGCGACGGACCACGGAGTCCTTTCCGGCCTCGGTGATGATGATCACCCGCAGTATCACTCCGACGCCCGCGGTGATGCCCGCTACTACACGAAATCGCAGCTCGACACCGCCCTCACCGGCAAGTCCGAGACCAGCCACAACCACGATGGCGACTACGCGGCGGCATCGCACACCGGCAATACCGCCAACCCGCATGGGGTGACGGCGGCGCAAGTGGGAGCACCGCCGACAGCCAGAACCATCACCGCGCGGCAATCGTTGACCGGCGGTGGCGATCTGAGCACCAACCGGACGATCAATCTCGTCAACGACGCGGACCTCCCCGGCGCCAACAAGGTTTATGGCACCGACGCGGACGGGGTGCGCGGTTGGAAGGACGACCCCGTCGACAATGGCGGCGTAACGAACCACGGCGCCCTCGCCGGCCTCTCTGCCGATGACCACCTGCAGTATCACACCGACGCCCGCGGTGACGCCCGCTACTACACACAATCGCAGCTCGACACCGCCCTCACCGCTAAATCCAACGTCAGCCACAACCACGACGGCGACTATGCGGCGGCGTCGCACGCCGGCAATACCGCAAATCCGCATGAGGTCACCGCGGCACAGGTGGGAGCGGCGCCGACGACCCGCGCCATCGCCACCGAACATTCGTTGATGGGCGGCGGGGATCTGAACGCAAACCGGACCATCAGTCTCGTCAACGACGAGGCCGTCCCCGGCGCCAACAAGGTTTACGGCACCAATGCGGATGGTGTGCGCGGCTGGAAGGACGATCCGGTCGATAGTGGTGGCGCAACGAACCACGGCGCCCTTGCAGGGCTCGGTGACGACGATCACCCGCAATATCACACCGACACCCGCGGTGACGCCCGCTACTACACACAATCGCAGGTTGATGCCACGCTCGCTGGCAAATCCGACATCGGCCACGACCATGTCGGTGTCTACGAACCGGTCTTTCTCAAGAACTCCGGCTTCAATAAGGACCTCGGCACCATCGCCGGCACGGTTTCCGAAGGAAACCACACCCATGACGCAACCTACGCGCCCATCGCGCAAGGCGTAGCGAACGGGAACAACCACGACCATTCCGGCGGCGACGGCGCCCAAATCGATCATGCGTCGTTAAGCAATGTCGGGCTCAATACCCACCTCCAGATCGACAGCCATCTGGCGTCGACAGCCAACCCCCATGGGGTGACGAAGAGCCAGGTCGGGCTCGGCAATGTCGAGAACACCAAGACCAATTTCTCGGCCACCACCGCGCCGACGGCAACCGACGACACCACGGCGGGGTACTCGGTCGGCTCCCTGTGGGCCGACACGTTCGGGGACAAAGCGTACATCTGTTTCAATGCGGCGACCGGGGCCGCAATTTGGGTCGACATCACGCAAGCGGGTAGCGGCGGCGGTGGTAGCCTGCCGACG
>JAHCKI010000085.1 GCA_026125865.1 Rhodospirillales bacterium | reverse complement strand
ATCTGCGCGAATCAGGAGATATCGGGTCGTTGGCCAACAATTTGCGGCGGTTATTCTCCCGCTTCTTCAAATGCTATGTGGGTCGCAAAGGATATCGTGAAGGGCGATGGGGTTTCTTGATCGCACTATGCGCTGGTTTGTATCCATTGCTGTCCTATCTCAAGGCGAGCCTGGAGGAGGATCGGTATTGACTCGCGCAATTGGTCGGCAATCGGCGGCTGGCAGCTGATGCGCATTTTGCAGGCCATGGCGGGCGCTGATCATGGCGGCGCGGAAGCATTCTTTACCCGCCTGGTTCCGGCACTCGGCCGTGCCGGTATCGAGCAACGAGCGGTAATTCGTGAAAACCCAGAACGTGCCTCCATCCTCGAAGCAGCGGACGTCAAACCCATTCAGCTCCGCTTCGGCGGCCCGCTCGACGTCAAGACACGGTGGCGATTTCGGCGGGCAATCAGGGAGTTTCGGCCACAAATTGTGATGACGTGGATGAACCGCGCCACGACGCTTTGCCCCCCCGGCGACTTCGTCCACGTTGGCCGTCTCGGCGGTTACTATGATCTCAAATACTACCGCGCTTGCAATCAACTCGTCGCCAACACCGAAGACATCGTCGGTCACTTGATTGAAAACGGCTTTCCAGCCGACCGAGTCCACTACATGCCGAATTTCGTGGACGATACACCATCGCCGCCGGTGTCGCGCCGCACGCTGTTCACACCCGAAAGCACACCATTGCTTCTCGGGCTGGGACGGCTTCACAAAAATAAAGCGTTCGATGTCCTGATAGAAGCTATGCGTCGCCTTCCCGATGTCTACCTTTGGCTCGCCGGCGACGGACCTGAACGAGAATCATTGGAAACCCTGGCGGAGCGAAAAGGAGTCAAACCGAGGGTACGCTTCCTCGGTTGGCGAAACGACGTGCCGGCGTTGCTGGCGACATGTGATGCCTTCATCTGCCCCTCCCGGCACGAGCCGCTTGGAAACGTCGTGCTGGAAGCATGGGCGCAACGTGTTCCGGTCATCGCCGCCGACAGCCGAGGACCCGGTGCACTGATCGACAACGAACAGAACGGCCTCCTCATTCCCGTCGACAACTCCATCGAACTCGCCAGAGCCGCAATGAAATTGATCCGCGACCCCATTCTTGCCCAACGACTGGGCGCGGGCGGGCGCGAGGCATACGAGGCCAACTACACCGAAACCAAAGTGGTCGCGCGTTACCGGACGTTCTTCGAAGAAGTGACGGAGCGGCACTGATGTGCGGTATCGCCGGTATCATGATGCGGGATGGCCATCCGCCCTGTGAGCCGATACTCAAGGCGTTGACGGCCGCTCTCGCGCACCGAGGCCCGGACGGTCGTGGTCGATATGTTGCCGGCAACGTCGGCATGGTTCACACCCGCCTCGCCATCATCGACCTGGAAACGGGCCACCAACCATTATATGCGGCGACGGAGGAACACCCTGACGCAGACAGGGAGGGCTGGGTCGCCCTGATCGCCAATGGTGAAATCTACAACGATCCGGCTATCAGGGAACGGATCGGCGCAACATCGTTCGCGACTGGATCCGACTGTGAGTCGCCACTCCATCTCTATCTCCATCATGGCGATACATTCGCCGATCATCTGCGCGGCATGTACGCCATCGCCATCCATGATCCGCGTCATGGCAAGGATGAAGCCGGCCGCCTGATTCTGGCGCGTGACCCCTTCGGGATCAAACCTCTTTATATCGCCGAAACCGAAGCAGGATTGGCCTTTGCATCGGAACCGCAAGCACTGATCGCTGCGGACCTGGTAAAGCCCGAACTTTTCGTGGGTGCGCGCAACGAACTGCTGCAAATGCAGTTCACTACCGGACGCCGTACAATATTTGACGGTATCGATCGTATTCTTCCGGGTGAAACGGTCGTGGTCGAGGAAGGGCGCATCGTCGCTCGTCATCAACGCGTGGCATTGCCCGCTGGTGCGCCCTTACCCATCGCCAATGACAGGGCTCTAGAACAGCTTCATGAGGAACTGAACGAGAGCGTTGGCCTACATCAACGCTCGGATGTTCCCTATGGCCTCTTCCTGTCCGGTGGAATCGATTCTTCGGTGATTCTCGCCATCATGTCGGAACTCAATGAGCGGCCGGTGTTGGCCTTCACCGTTGGTTTTCCGAACACCGATGTCCAGGACGAGCGCGATCACGCTCGAGCCGTCGCCAGTGCCGTAGGCGCCGAACACGTGGAAATCGGTTTCGAGGAAAAAGATTTTTGGTGCCTTCTCCCTGCAGTCGCCGCTTGCATGGACGACCCCGCAGCCGACTACGCGGCGCTTCCGACGTACAGCCTCGCCGCCGCGGCACGCGAGGCCGGCATCAAGGTCGTACTGACCGGAGAAGGTGGCGACGAGTTGTTCGCGGGCTATGGACGTTATCGCCGGGCGCTTCGATCACGGTTGTTGGGCGGACGTCCGATGCGCGCCAAGGGAACCCTTGACGGTCTTGGGGTATTGCGGCAATCCGTTCCATGGCGAGAGAACGTGACGGCAATGGAAATGGCCCTGGCGGACATTGATCGCACGCCATTACAGAATGTCCAAGCGCTCGACTGCGCCGACTGGCTTCCCAATGACCTGTTGACCAAACTCGACCGTTGCCTGATGGCGCACGGCGTCGAGGGACGCGTACCGTTCGTCGACCCTAAGCTGGCGGCATTTGCCTTTCGCCTACCGGATGCCATGAAGGTCGGTGGCGGCCTTGGCAAACGGCTATTAAGGCAATGGCTCGATGGAGCGTTGCCGGCTGCGCAGCCGTTTTCTCGCAAACGCGGCTTCACCGTGCCGGTCCATGAATGGATCGCGCAACGCGGGCGAACCTTGGGCGCCTTGGTGGCAGCTCAGCCGGGCATCGAGGAAGCCTGTTCTTCGGACAGGGTCAAGGATCTGTTCAGCGATGCCGGGTCCGGCAAGGGCCGCTTCGGCCAAGCCGCTTGGTCGTTGCTGTTCTACGCGCTATGGCATAATCATCACATCTTGCGCCGACCAATGGGTGACGACGCTTTCGAAACACTGGGCGCCTCAACCTAACGTCGGGAAACAGGCTAACAGGGGGAAGGACCATGCAATCTTTCACCACGGACGACGCACAGACAATCCATGTGACCGTATCCGGCGACGGTCCCCCTGTCGTTTTGCTGCACGAATGGGCGTCCAACTTTCGGGTATGGACCCCCTTGATGAAGGATCTGGAAACGACATTCACCGTTTATCGCTGGGATGCCCGCGGTCACGGCGGACACCCGGTCGATGGCGCCGAGCCGGCCTCCGTAGGACGCATGGCCGAAGACTTGCGACAGATGCTGGATCATTTCGGTCTCGAACGACCGGCCGTGGTCGCCCACTCCATGGGCGCTTTGACGGCTTGGGAGTATATCGACCGATATGGATGCGATCGATTGTCCAAACTCGGTGTAATCGACCAGTCACCGCGACTGCTTACCGATGACGATTGGCGCTTCGGCATTTACTATGACTGGCCGCCGGAACGGAACCAGACCTTCGTCGCCGATCTCAAAAACGACTTCGTGGAAACGGTGATGAAGCTGGTGGCCCTCGGCAAGAACAAACAAGCTCGGGCGCGCTACGAGGACAGTAACGACGGGCTTTGGCGCTTGCGTGCCTTTCTGGCGACCGCCGATCCGCCTCCGCTTATCGATATTTGGGAAAGCTTGGCGGAGGCCGACTACCGTCCCGTTCTGAAACGTATCACCATACCAACGCTTCTCGTCTACGGCTCCGATAGCAACTACTACGGTGCCGAGACCGGTGAGTACGTGCAAAGCCAAATTCCCGGTGCCAACCTCATCGTCTACTTGGGCGCGGACCATTCACCTCATGTCGGCGATCCGCACCGTTTCACCACCGACCTCATGGGATTTCTTCAGCGCGGTTGACGGAGACGGTTGAGCGCGCTGGGGCCATTAATCCAGGGCCTGCCACTATGTGTCTTCGGGATTCTCGGGAACGGCTGCACTTTGTTCGGCGCGATATGCGTCGAGGCGGTCGGAGAGTTCCGGATCGGAGAGTGCAAGAACAGCAGCGGCCAGGAGCGCAGCATTGACGGCGCCCGGACGGCCGACCGCAAGGGCGCCGACTGGAATGCCCGGCGGCATCTGAACAATGGCGAGCAGCGCGTCCAACCCGCCCATGAGTTTGCCTTCCATCGGCACGCCCAAAACCGGCAACGGTGTCAAAGCGGCGGCGGCGCCAGGCAATGCCGCTGCTAGACCGGCGCCGGCGATGATGATCTTGAGTCCCCGGGATTTGGCCTCGGTAGCGTAAGCATGGAGGCGCTCGGGAGTGCGGTGGGCTGATGTGATGCGAGCCTCCCACGCGATGCCCAGCTTGTCCAACGTGTCCGCCGTGTGGCGCATGGTCGGCCAGTCCGACGGACTTCCCATGATGATCCCGACAGCAGGCGCTTCGGCGGTCATGTTTTCTCCTCCATCATCTGCAGGAAACGGCGAGAACGGAGGAATTATAGGTTGGTTCTCCTTCCAAGCAATCTCACGGAGACGGAGTTGATCCGGGTCGAGCTATTTCAGCTTCGTAACTTGGTAGCCACGGTCCGCGAGCAGGTCGAGGATGCCGCCACGGCCGGGGATGTGCAGGGCGCCGACGGCAATCAGCGCTTTGCCGGCCTTGAGGTGCTTTTCGGCGCGCTCTACCATGACTTTGTTGCGACCGAGAATCATCTTGTCGATATACATTTGGGCGTAGGCCGGGTCTTCCCGATCATAGAGTTCCATCGACTTGTGGAAGTAAGCGAGCACTTCGCCCGTGACATAGGCTTCGACCACGTGATCATAGCTCGCGAGCAAATCGCGGCGCTGGTAGGCGATCGTGTGTAGCATTTTGGTTTCACGACCTTGTTCCAGTGCATTCAGGACCGCCATCTGTTCATCGACCGTTTCCAAGCCGTGGACCGGAATGCGCCGCGCCAACGCCTTCCTCGCCAGTTGATCATCGACGCCACGCTTCCCTTCGTAGACGCGCTTGGCCACTGGGTACGGTAGAGACAGCAAGGCGGTGAGTGACATGGGGCGCATCCGCAAAACCGTATGCGCTGGCAGATGCATGTACTCGGCATACTCGATGATTTGCTCGAGAGTATCGGCATCGGCGAACTTGCGGAGGGTATCATCACCTGGGAGGTTCTGGCGAGTGGCGGAAAGGCGCATGTCCACGGGATCAATTTCAAGAACCAGCCGGTTGACGGAATCCAGCACCTCCTCGACCTCGCCCAGCACCGGTTCCACTCGCGGATCGGGGACATGAATGGTGCCAAAGACAAAGCTCGGCGGACCACCCGGTTTTTGCACTTGCCACAACCGGCCGTTGGCGAACGGCACATCGCTGGCAACAGCAACGTCGCCAAAACCAGTATCGGCGGCTGTGGACGCGCCCGACCCGGCGACAATGACGAAGGCGCATGCAGTCAAGAAGGCGACGGACAGTCGGCCTAAGAAACATTTCATGATCGCAACCCTATCCAACGTGATCGAGCGCATTTAAGGGGCACCCGTACCCTATCAAGTGTCTTCAGAAACCGTTAAGGAACAGTGATTGTTTCCTTACCGATACCTGTTGAGCGAGTTCGGCTGAGTTTGAAAAATTCCGCGAGAAAAGCACGATGCTGGAGTCAGAAAACCCGTCCGACGATCTCAAATCCTCGATCCGCGCAACGGTACGATCATTGGGTTTTGACGCCGTCGGCTTCGCCAGGACCGCTGGAGAGCCTCAGGACGCCCGCAATCTTGCGGCTTACTTGGCCGAGGGTCGGCATGGCGACATGGGATGGATGGCGACCACCGCGGAACGCCGCGCTGACCCACGATCCCTATGGCCGGAGGCGAAAACAGCCATCGTGCTCGGCCTCAACTACGGACCCGACGTCAATCCCTTGGCCCTGGGCAATCGATCCGACCGCGGCGCCATCAGCGTTTATGCCCAGGGGCAAGACTATCACACCGTCATGAAGAAGCGGCTGAAAGTTCTTGGCCGCTGGCTGACGGCAAACCATGGCGGGGAAGTCAAGGTCTTCGTGGATACGGCGCCCATCATGGAAAAACCGCTGGCGATGCGGGCCGGATTAGGATGGATCGGCAAACACACCAATCTGGTGTCGCGCGAGTTCGGCTCTTGGCTGTTCCTCGGCGAAGTGCTCACCACGCTCGATATCGCGCCGGATGCATCGGAAACGGATCGTTGTGGCACGTGCCGCCGCTGCATGGATGCATGCCCGACCGGAGCCTTGCCGGAGCCCTATCGCATCGATCCTCGGCGCTGTATTTCATACCTGACCATCGAGCATAAACAGGCCATCGAATCGGATCTGCAGGCAAAGATGGGAAACCGGATTTACGGATGCGATGACTGCCTCGCCGTATGTCCATGGAACAAATTCGCGGTGCCCACGTCGCACGCCGCCCTGCGGTCGCGCCCTAACCTGGCGGAGCCGACGCTTGCCGGCCTCGCCCTTCTGGATGACAGCAATTTTCGGGAGTTGTTCGCAGGAACCGCGGTCAAGCGCACGGGCCGTGACCGCATGCTGCGCAATGTGGCCATCGCCCTCGGAAATTCCGCCCGGCCGTCGCTGAATGACATTATCAAAGCACTGGCAACCGACAGCTCAGAGCTCGTTCGCGATTCAGCCCATGAGGCGTTGCGAGACCGCCAAGAGCAACACCTCGAATAGGCAGGGTTACTATCCGTGCTCCAAACGTCCAAAAAGTGAAAACCCCGGGAGCATGTGCCCCCGGGGGTCGCAGAGGTTCGAGGCGGGCGTCGTTTCTATTCGCTTCGAGCGACGCCGAGGAGATTGAGTATCCAGATGAACATGGTCACGAAGCTGCCGTAGAGCATGAAGGCGCCGAAGATCGCCTTTCTGTGAGCCACGTCGCCAGCATCACTCTCGTAATACCAGTTCTTGATCTGCTGCGTCTCGTAGGCGGTCAATCCGGCGAAGATTACGGGGACCACGATCGACATCAAAAGGTGAAACCCTGATGATTGCACGAACATATTGACCAAAAGCGCGATCAGGATGCCAAAGGTCGCCATCACCAGGAACCGCCCCACCGCTGATAGATCCCTCTTGGTGGTGTAGCCGAACAGGCTCGTGCCGGCGAACGCAGCCGCAGTGACAAAGAATGCGCGAGCGATGCTGGCCTGCGTATAAATGTAGAAGTATGGCGCGATGAGCGCACCCCACATCGCGGCGTAGACCCAGAAACAGGCCTGCGCGGCGCCGACGCTTTTGCTCATCATGATGCGCGGCGCGAAAAATCCCATGCCGAGGACGCCTGCAAACAACACCCACTTGAACGCGCTACCGACAATCATTTGCATGATGGCCGGGTTCGCAGCCACCAGCATGGCGATGACGCCGGTGAGGGCAACGCCAAGCGCCATGTAGTTGTAGACCCGCAGCATATACTCGCGCAGGCCGACATCGATCATGGCGGCTTCCGCTTGGCCGCGTGTCATGGTGTCGGTCCGCAGTTCGAAACGCCTGTCAGGTCTCAAAGCCATAGGGGACCTCTCTCCCAAACTTGCTGAACACAAAAATAATATGGCACTGTCGCAATTTCGATCAAGGACTATCGCCCTTGATGACGGATTGTTAACGTTGGCCCTTCGAGGACCACTCCGTTGCGACCCTGATCTCCGAACGGAGGATTTTCGAGGTGGATCGAGGCGAGCGGATTTTGTGGACAAGGAATAGTCTGTGCCGGCGAACGACGATGTAATCGACACGTCACATCTGCCACCATTCAAGGTCGCTCACGCCGTAGCCGAGGATTGGGCCCATGTGGCGCAGGGGTGTGCGGATCATCTTGCGCCCGTCACTGGTGAAGAGGCCAATCTCGGTTTTCTTTACGTCACGGACACTCTGGCCGAGCACCTGGGCAGTATACTTACCTATTTGCGGCAAAGAACGGGTATCGAGCACTGGGTCGGCACAGTGGGTATCGGTGTCTTGGCCAATGACGCACAGTATGTGGACCAGCCGGCCGCGGTCGCCATGACGGCACCTTTGCCCGAGAATGCCTTCCGCGTTTTTCCGAGCATTGGTCATGGAATCGACGAACTCGTACCCGAGTGCCGCGCATGGATGGAGTCCGTCACACCTCTGGTCGGTATCGTTCACGGGGATCCCGAGAACGAATCGACGCCAGCTTTGGTCTCCGACCTCGCCACCTACACCGCCAGCTTTCTCGTTGGTGGATTGACTTCGTCACGTGGCGCCCATCATCAACTCGCCGGGCGAGTCACTGGTGGCGGTCTGTCGGGTGTGCTATTTTCATCGGAAGTCGCGGTTCAGACAGCGCTGACCCAGGGATGCGTCCCTATCGGCACCAGTCATATCGTCTCCGACTGTGTCGACAACGTGGTTATCGGCCTCGACGGTCGCCGCGCCCTTGATGTGTTTCGCGAGGACATCGGGCCACCAATGGCTGATAACCTCGACTTGGTCGCCGGCCGCGTTCACGCCGCCCTACCACTGCCGGGGTCGGATA
>JAHCKI010000084.1 GCA_026125865.1 Rhodospirillales bacterium | reverse complement strand
GTGAACACGCCATCGAAATCCATCACCAGCGCCTCCGGCTTCTTCGGTAGGCGCTCAAGGAGTGTCGCCGTTTTGGGGGCGACGCACCCGTTGAACAGATCCTCGATGCGGCTCCCGGTCACGTCGGCGAAGGCCGCGACCAGGTGATGCGGCAACAAGGAATCGGTTTCAAACGCGGTATAGGCGTCCACATCGATGGCCAACCGCTCGGCGACATCCTTTCGCGACAAACCGGCGGCCCGGCGCGTCCGCGCGACGCCATCGGTAAAGTCTCTTGCGAAATCATCGGGAACATGTGGTTTTGTCATCGGATTGCCGGCGCCAGGTAAGCGGGAGTTTGGATTCTGCGCGCTACCGCAATGTCGGGTGAAGCGGGCATGGCGAACCGGCCCTGGACGCTCCCCCCGAAGCGGTACTACACCTGGGTGTCATTTCATGGGGTCAACACCGCTGTCAAGGGGAATGGAAATCCAAGCAACGTCGGCTGATCTTCCGCAAAGCCTTTGAATAACCGAAGCTCTCGCCGATAGTAGGAAGTACGGAAGAGGGAAGGAAATAGCATAGTGACCGAGGCACTGTTTCGCGATGATTCGTACCGACGGGACTGCGAAGCGGTCGTCGTCGCCGTTGGTGACGGCGGCATCGTCCTCGATCGAACCGTGTTCTATGCCGCCGGCGGTGGTCAACCGGGTGATACCGGCGTGCTCCGGGGAGCCGATGGCAAAATCGCGACGATCGTCGATTGTGTCCACAACCGGACGACGGGCGATATCGTTCATGTGGCCGCCGAAGACGCGTCGCCGCTGTCGGTCGGTGATCATGTCACCGCCGAAATCGATTGGGAGCGACGCCATCGCCTGATGCGCATGCATAGTTGTTTGCATCTATTGTGTGCCGTGGTGCCTGGTGCCGTAACCGGCGGCTCGGTCGGGGATGGCAAGGGACGCCTGGATTTCGACCTGCCGGACGCGACGCTGGACAAGGCGCAAATCGAACGCGACATCAACAACCTCATCGCCGACGATCGGCCGTTGCGCGCCAACTGGATCAGCGACGAAGATTTGGCGGCGCAACCGGATCTGGTTCGCACCATGTCGGTCAAACCGCCCACGGGAACGGGCCGGGTGCGGGTCATTGCGGTCGACGGTGTCGATTTGCAGCCTTGCGGCGGCACCCATGTGCGCACCACCGGCGAGATCGGCCATGTGCGTGTCGGCAAGATCGAGAAAAAGGGAAAGCATAACCGCCGCGTGAACGTTCACCTGGTTGAACCTTCGAGCGACGCTCGGCAGCCGGCATGATCACGGTTCGGGAAGCAAAGGGCGACGCGGACATGGATGCGATCCGCGCCTTGTTCATGGAGTACCAGGATTGGCTTGCCGTCGATCTTTGTTTTCAAGGCTTTGCGAATGAGCTGAAGGAATTGCCCGGCCGCTACGCGCGCCCGGCTGGCTGTTTGCTGATTGCAGACGATGGGGGAGGCGCCGTCGCCGGTGGCGTCGGCATGTGGCCACTTGGCGATGATGTATGCGAAATGAAGCGTCTCTACGTGCGTCCACCTTGGCGTGGCCAGGGCCTGGGGCGCCGACTGGCTGAAGGCATCGTCGCCGAGGCCCGCGCGTCCGGCAACCGGCGCATGCGTCTCGACAGTCTTCGCCGATTGCAAGAAGCCTTGACCCTGTATCGCGCCATGGGATTTGTCGACGTCGCCCCCTACTACGACAATCCGCTGGACGAAGTCGTTTTCATGGAGTTGACCCTCCTCGAACCCGGGAGACCGTCCGAAAGTTAACCGGATCGTAACCATAACGCGGATATCTCTCGAAGAGCCCAAAGCACTGAGTCGGTTCGGGAGGCCGCACGATTGTGAATGTCAAACGTCTGTTGGCGGCATCAATGGTTTGCGGAGCGGCAGCCTTCGGTGTCGGCGCCTGCAACGTTCATAAACACGAAGTTTTCCAGCCGGAATTCTGGCAACAAAGCGCGGACACCGCCAAGTCGGAGGCGGAAAACGGCTTCGCCGCTCTGGCGACGGGCCAAGCCGACGCGGCAAAGAACCACTTCGAGAAAGCGCTGCAAGCCGACCCGAAAAACGTTCAAGCCCTGATGGGAACCGCCATTCTCCACCAGGCGCGCGGCGAAAACGCCAAGGCGGCACAGCTATACCAACAGGTTCTGGCGCTCGACCCATCGCCCGATGAAACGATGTTTTCCTGGGATGACATGGCCGTTCGCCCGGTCGCCGAGGTCGCCAAAAAGAACCTCGCGCTCATTAAGGGCGCCAGGAAACAACCGTTACGGACGAAAACCGCAAGCACCGCGGTCGAGGACGGCGAACACGAAGAGCATTCGAACGCCGATGACAACGTCGTTTCCCGTTTCGAGACCCTGCGTCAGCTGCGTGACCTCCAACTCATCACCACCGACGAATACGTCCAACGCCGCAACACCAATATCGGCGCTTTGTTGCCTCTGACCTCGCCCCCACCCGCCGCCGGACTCGATCGACCGGCGCCGGAGCCGCGCCAGATCGTCGGCAGACTGCAGGCAATCGGCAAGGCCCTGCAAATGCGGGCCATTTCTCCCGCCCAACATGCCGCCGAGCGCACGATGATCCTCGAAGCCTTGTTGCCGGAAACGCCGCGCGTGAAGGCTCGCCCGGCGACCCATCCCCAAGACGCGGCCGCCAAGGACGAAGCCATGCAACGGCTGGCGATGCTCCAGGATACCGGTCACATCACGGCGGATGAGTACTACAGAGAACAAGCGGCTATCGAACACAGCGGCGATGGTCTCGCCCATTCGGCGCAACCGGCCCACCCGCAGAGAAGCGCACATCACGCCACGCGTTCCCACCCAAGCCCGGAACACGATGCTCATCCGATTACCGCCAAGCCCATTTCATTGACCGACAACGGTCCCGGCACCGGCGATGACGCTGGTATGAGCGCCAGTAAGAGCACCGACGCCAATGCGGGCTCGCACGGTGTGCACTTGGCGTCGTTCCGCTCCCGCCAGGAAGCGGCCCGAAGCTGGGCGCAAATCCGGCGGGCCCATCGCAAAATTCTGGGTGATCTGCAACCCTCGATCGTTCGTGTCGATCGACGCGATGGAGAAGCCGTTTACTACCGGTTGTTCGCGGCTCCCGTCCCCAGCGACGCGGCGGCCGAGAACCTGTGCAAGGCCCTCAAAAGCCGCAGCCAGCACTGCGTCCCCTGGGAATTCGAAACCGGCTAAACCGCTCCGCAAATGAGCGAATTCAAACTATTTCAGTTCATCGCTTTTTGGGAAATTGCCATGATTGAGCCGGGCTGTATTCGGACTCAACGCCGATAAAGACACAAGCATTCCCGTTATCGCTGAAAATATGATCGGAAGCGTGATATCCACCAATGTCTTGAACATTGTTGGTTTGCATACCGCGATTATCAAAAGGAGGCTGGTTGAAAAGTTGGCCGCCGCATATAGAATTTCAATTTTACCTTTTAGGCGCCCAAGGTGGAACGGCTCAGTCTCGGGAGAAAACGCATCCCAAACAACGTGGATGAGCACAAACAAAACGATCCAAAACAGATAGAAAAACCCTACTTCCTGGCCGCTGGCCGGCACAAGAACCGGAGATATGAATTTCCAGATTTCATCCATTTTTTAATATTGGCCATTGCCGGATAACTAACTTTCTTTCTGTCCCGCTACATATCCAAAAAAAGCCCCGATCAAACCGAAGAATCCCGACCCGATCTGCATGACGGCGTTGACGTTCGGTATGGTCAAAATATACTGGGCGAGCACGAGAACCAGTGCAATCACGCCGAATCCAATACCCAGCCCCGCGACCAATCCCATGCCAACATACTGAAGGCGCCCGGAATGGTGATCGTTGGCAAAAGCTCTGTAACGCATTGTGTTCCAACCGGTTGCTGAATTCGGCCGCGGGTCAAAAGCTACTTGACCCATATCATTTAATCCTTGCGGTTTCGTTTCGTGCCGTCCACGAGATTCCAACCCTCTCCAGGAATCGCCGTCGCGCCGCCACCTCACGAAATTGATCCCTTCCCCCAATACGATCCCATCACTCACAATATGCGCTTCGTCAGAACGGAACACAACAATACTTGGACAAACTTCGTTTTAAATCAGGAACCGCCCCTGTTTTCCACCAACTTTCGAAAACGATTGCGGCTCGCTTTGCCCGCCCCAAGAATATAGCTGGTGGCGATCATGGTGGTGCCGGGCTAAATAGTTCGGGGCACGTAACCTGACATGCGGAGACCAGCGACATGGGCCGATACGACTTCGATCTGATCACTCTCGGTGCCGGTTCCGGCGGCGTCCGGGCGACGCGGCTCGCCGGCGGCTATGGCGCCCGGACCGCGATCATCGAGAAAAGCCGTGTCGGAGGCACCTGTGTCATGCGCGGCTGCGTGCCCAAAAAGCTGCTGGTCTACGCCGCCCATTTCGCCGAGGACTTCGAAGACGCACGCGGTTTCGGCTGGTCCATGGGCCCGGCGCAGTTGGACTGGCCCGCCTTGATCGCCAACAAGGAAGCCGAGCTTGAGCGCCTGGAAGGGGTGTATCGCCGGATCCTGCGCGACAACACCGTTCGCCTGATCGAAGGCTCGGCGCGACTGGCCGACCCGCACACGGTCGAGGTGGACGGCCAGCGCTACACCGCCGAAAAGATCCTGATCGCCACCGGCGGCTGGCCGTCGATGCCGTCCATCGCCGGCATCGAACACGTCATTACCTCCAACGAAGCCCTCGACCTGCCGGAGTTGCCCCGTCGCATCGTCATCGTCGGTGGCGGCTACATCGCCGTCGAGTTCGCCGGCATCTTCAACGCCGTCGGCGTCCAGGTCATGCAGATCATCCGCGCCGGCAACATCCTTCGCGGCTTCGACGAAGATGTTCGCGAGGTCCTGGCGGCGGAAATGGAGAAGAAAAGTATTCGCGTCATGCGCGACACCGTCGTCCGCTCAATCGAGAAACACAGCGACGGTTATTCGCTCCGCATCGACGGCCAGGACGACTTGCTGGAGACGGACCTAGTGATGTACGCCACGGGCCGCCTTCCCAACACCCGCGGCATCGGCCTCGAAGAGGCCGGCGTGACCCTTGACGACAAGGGCGCCGTCGTGGTCGACGAATGGAACCGCAGCACGGTGGAGTCCATTTTCGCCGTCGGCGACGCCACCGACCGCGTCAACCTCACGCCCGTCGCCATCGCCGAGGGCCGCGCCTTCGCCGAAACCTTCTTCCACAATACCCCGACGCGAGTGGACTACGACAACATCCCCTCCGCCGTGTTCAGCCAGCCGCCGGTGGGGTCGGTCGGCCTGACCGAGGATGAGGCCCGCCATCGCGGCTCTTGCGACGTGTACCTGTCACGCTTCAAGCCGATGAAACATACGCTCGGCGGCCGCGACGAGAACACGATGATGAAACTCATCGTCGATCGCGAAAACGACCGCGTCATCGGGTGTCACATGGTGGGAGCCGACGCGCCGGAAATCATCCAGGGCATCGCCATCGCCCTTAAATGCGGCGCCACCAAGGCGCAGTTCGACGCCACCGTCGGCATTCATCCGACCGCCGCCGAGGAGTTCGTCACCATGCGCGACAAACGCCCCGAACACGACGCCGACCTGGGGAAATGCTAAGGGTGGGGGTGCAGTGTGTTTTAGATTCAGGCCGGCCTGAATCTCCAAGTAAAGTCGCAGTGTCCAAACGGAGCGTGGGGTTGGGACCCACACGCCCCAACTTCGGATCCCCTTCGTTATTTCTTACCCCATTGAAGGGCTTCGAGCTTGACTCGGACTTCACCTTCGCCGGTCTTGAGGAAACCCAGATCGGCCGCCGCCTTGCGAGACAGGTCGATTACGGACTCCGAGCGCTTGCCGATGCGATCAACGATCTTGACTTCCACCGATTTTCCGCCCTTCGCCCTGGTTACGCGAACAATGGTTCCGAAGGGCCAAAATTTGTGGGCGGCGACCATGGCGTTGTTGTCCAATGGGATGCCGCTTGCCGTTTTTCGGCCACTAAACCGCTTGGCATAGTAGTGAGCGATGCCTTCCTGGGCTTCCAACACCTGTTGTGCGACGGCCGGTACAATGCCCAGAACCATGACAACTAATGTAACAATGGCACCCAATTGCGCTATTGACCAATGCTTTCGATTGCTCATCTTTGTACTCATTCCCTATCCAAAAACCGTTCTTGTCGAGGTCTCGTGACTTTGGCGCCTATATGAGCCGCGACATCGGCAAGCGTCAACACCTTACCCGTGACACCTAACCGAGAATGTTCCGTGGACTGTTGAAAAACGTGGACACGCGGCGTATAGCGGTGGCTTCGCGAAAGAATGCTTGATTGAAACGGAATTTTTGATGGTCGAAGCCGCCAAGCCGCATATCTTGCCGGACCCGTGGAGCCGGGAGTCCTGGCGCACCAAACCCGCCAAACAGATGCCGACGTATCCGGACCCGGAAGCCTTGGCGGCCGTCGAGCAGGAGTTGCGCCATTTTCCTCCCCTAGTCTTCGCCGGCGAAGCCCGGCGGCTGCGGGCGTCGCTCGCCCGGGTCGCCGAAGGAAAAGCGTTTCTGCTGCAAGGCGGGGATTGCGCCGAGAGCTTCGCCGAATTCCATCCCAACAATATCCGCGACACCTTCCGCGTTCTGCTGCAAATGGCTGTGGTCTTGACCTTCGGCGCCGGTGTGCCTGTGGTCAAAACGGGCCGCCTCGCCGGTCAGTTCGCCAAGCCGCGCTCGGAAGATTTCGAGACCATCGACGGCGTGGCGCTGCCCAGCTATCGCGGCGACATGGTCAACGGCATGGAGTTTACCGAAGAGGCGCGAATACCCGACCCGAAACGACTGATCCACTGCTACAATCAATCGGCGGCCACGCTCAATTTGCTGCGCGCCTTCGCCCAGGGCGGCTACGCCGACTTGCACCAAGTGCAATTGTGGAACTTGAGTTTCGTCGCCGACAGCCCGCAGGGCCATCGCTACAGCGACCTGGTGGAGCGTCTCACGGAAGCGCTGGAATTTATGGACGCCTGCGGCCTGACGTCCGAGAACGCGCCGCAAATCCGCGAAACCGATTTCTTCACCGCCCACGAGGCATTGCTGCTGCCCTATGAGGAAGCCATGACGCGGGTCGATTCGACGACCGGCGACTGCTACGACACATCGGCGCATTTTCTCTGGGCCGGCGAACGCACACGCGATCCCGACGGCGCCCATATCGAATTTTTGCGCGGCATTCAGAACCCGATCGGGGTCAAAATCGGCCCGACATTGGAAGCCGGCGAGCTGTTGCGCTTGATCGATCACCTCAACCCCAACAACACGCCAGGACAACTGACGTTGATCGCACGCATGGGACCCGACAAAATCCGCAAGGTCTTGCCGCCGCTGATCCGCGCCGTCGAGCGGGACAGCCGCAAGGTGGTTTGGGTGTCGGACCCCATGCACGCCAATACCGTGAAAAGCGCCAGTGGCATCAAGACCCGATATTTCGACCGCATTCTCGAGGAAGTGCGCGCATTCTTCGAAATTCATCGCGAGGAAGGCACTTACGCGGGCGGGGTTCATTTCGAGATGACGGGACAGGATGTCACCGAGTGCGTCGGCGGCGCCCAGGCCATCACCGAAGCCAATCTCAGTGACCACTACCATACCCATTGCGATCCGCGCCTGAATGCGAGCCAGGCGTTGGAACTGGCGTTTCTTCTTGCCGAGATGCTGAAAGAGAGGCGAAGCCGTGAGCGCGCGCGCCGGCCAGTCCGAGCCACACCCTGATCCATCCACCGAGGACGCCACGAGGCAACCCACAGGGTACATGTTGCGGCCAAGGACCGAGGATATCGAAGCTTGGACCGATCGGTACTTCACCAAGACCAAGGAGACCATCGCCCGGTTCGGCGATACGTCGGTCACGTATGCGGTCTTCATGCGCCGGCCCGTGATATTTACGCCTCGGTTGGCGGTGTCCTGGCTGCAATCGGTGGCGAAGGATCGTGGTATCGAGTTTCAAATCGACCTCAACTATGACGAGGGCGAATGGGTCGGCGCCGGCGAGCCGCTGATCTACATTACCGGCTCGTTCTATCACCTGGTCGATCTGGAAACCCTGTACCTGCAGAAGCTGGGGGCCGCCTGCGTCGCCGCATACAACGCCTTCACCATGTGCATGGATCTTCCCGACGTGGCCTTTCTGGCGTTCGACGCGCGGCACTGCGCCGGTGTCGAAATGGAAGAGATGATGGCCTATGCGGCGTCCGTCGGCTCCCGCGCGGCGCAACAGCAGGGCAACGCCAAGGGCTTTATCGGCAACTCCAATGACGCCACCGCCCACTATTACGGGCGGGAGCGCGGGCTTGGCACCATGCCCCATGCCTTGATCGGGTACGCGGGCTCCACCTTACGCGCCGCGGAGATGTTCCACGAGGTGCATCCCGATGACGATCTCATCGTGCTTGTCGACGACTATGGGCGCGAAGTGACCGACACCCTTACGGTTTGTCGCCATTTTCCGGAACTGGCGGCCGCGGGCCGCCTGGGGGTTCGCCTCGATACTCACGGCGGCCGTTTCGTCGAAGGCCTCGACCCGCAAG